>CAYRFY010000692.1:0-4314 GCA_964423635.1 uncultured Armatimonadia bacterium
CCCGATGGCCCACGTCTCGAAACGCGAACGCCCCTCGAACCGTGGCAGTGCCGAGAACACGACCTCCAGCGCCGCCGAGAGAATCTCCTCGCGCTCCTCGCCCCAGACCCTGTCCCTGGCGAGCTTGCGCTCGAAAAGCTCCGTACAGCAGCGCGCGATGTCATCCCGAGCCCGGCTATCACCCCGCTGAGCGGCGGCAACAACCCGACTGTCGACTCTGATCCGCATGGACAGCCCACCATGGTGCGTTGGGGTTCTACAGTTGACGGTCGGTCCTAACAACACCCGCCAATATTCAGTTCCCCGTGGAGCCGTCACATCCTCCACCCGAAGGTTATCAAGGTCTGGGTGTCCGCCGGCCCGCCGCCGGCTCTCGCGCTCACCTGCTGGGTTAGTCGGTACCGACCGCCGGTTATTCCCCGACAAGGTCTGTTTGTTGCGGCGGCGGGCCTGCAGGAGGTATCATCGGAGGCACGCCTCGGAGGCTTGATGACTCGTCTCAGGGCAAGCGCCGGGAGGTGCCAAGATGACGGTCCCCCCACCGCGGGACATGCCGAGAGCGGCGGCCCGCGGCAGATCTCGAGCTACCCGGACCGGCCACATCCGCTGGGCCGCGGTCTGGCAGGCGGTGCTGGCTGCTCTCTTGCTCCCCCTCTGTGCCCGTTCCCAGGACGCCGGTGCACAGATCGGCCCGGCGATGCAGGCCGCCGCCGAGGCCCACCAGGCCCGACGCTACCCCGAGGCCGAAGCCGCCTGGCTCAGAGCGGCGGACATCTGCGACCAGGCGGGAAACCAGAAGGGCAAGGCCTTCGCCTGGCTCATGGCCGGCACGGCCCAGGCCCACCAGGGCAAGCACGAGCAAGCCCTGCAACGCCTGGGACAGGCACTGGCCGCCTTCGTCGATCTGGGGATGGAGGAGGAACAGGCCACCTGCCACCTGAACCTCGGCGTCTCTCAGGCGGCTCTGGGCCGGCATGACCGGGCCATCGACAGCTACCAGGCGGCGCTGGAGCTGTACACCGCTCTGGGCCTCCGCGAGGAGCAGGCCGAATGCCTTGCCAACATCGCCATCTCCCACCAGGGTGCCGACAGGTACCAGGAGGCCGTGGAGATGCACCGCGGGGCCGTGGAACTGTACGTCGAGCTCGGCCTGAGAAAGCAGCAGGCCTGGGCCCTGCAGGGCCTGGCCACCGCGTACAGAGCCCTGACCCGCTACGACGAGGCCGCCGAGTGCTACGAGACCGCGCTGGCCATCTATACAGACCTGGATGACGCCGCCCAGCAGGCCGCCTGCCTGGCCGACCTCGGCGTGGTGGAGACCGACAGGAACCGCTATACCGCCGCCGAACAGCACCTGCGGCGGGCCCTGGCGTGGTACCGGCAGGCCGAGGACGAGGCGCGCATCGCCCGCTGTCATCGCGACCTGGGGGTCGTTGAGCACCACACCGGCCGCTACGACCAGGCCGTCGAGAGCTACAACAGCGCCGCCCGGGTCTTCTCCCAATTGGGCCTGGAGCGCGATCTGGCCCTCTGCTGGCAGAATCTCGGCGTCTCCCAGGGCTCCCTGGGGCAGTACGAGGCCGCCGTCGAGACTCTCCGTCGTGCCCTCGCCCTGGCGGATAGGCTGCAATTGCCCATCGTCGTGGCCGACTGCGCTCTCAATCTCGCCGGCGCCTTCACCGAACTGGGGCAGCACAGCGCCGCCATCGCCCACTACCAGGCCGCGCTGGGAATCTACACCGAGAGGGGCCGGCTTCGCCAACAGGCCGACTGCTGGCAGAGCATCGGGATGCTGTACGCCATCGCCGACAACCCCAGCAAGGCGGTGGAGTACCGGGAGCGAGCGCTGGAGGTCTATGCGCGCCTGGGTCTGGAGCGCGAGCAGGCGGGCTGCTGGCTGGACCTGGGAGTAGCCTACCGCAGGTTGGGAGAGGTGGACCGGGCCATCGACTACGCCGGCCGCGCCCTGGAGGTCTACCGGCGACTGGGACTGAGGCGGGAGCAGGCGGGCTGCCTTCTGAACCTGGGGAACGCGTGCCTCAGCGCCGAGCGCACCGACGAGAGTCTCGAGCATCTCCACCGTGCCGAGGAGCTGCTGTTGGATCTCTCCCGGACCGTGGCCGCCCCCGGACAGGGCTGGGTGCCCGAAGAGCTGTATCAGGTGGAGGCCGCACTGGGCGAAACCCTGCGCCACAGAGGTGCCGAGGGGGATCTAGAGAGCGCCTATGTCCACCAGGCCCGGGCGGTAGAGATCGTGGAGCATCTGCGGGGGCGGGGTGCATCGACCGTGGACATGCGCACCTCCTACTTCTCCAAGATGACCTGGGTCTACGACCGCATCATCGATCTTCTGCTGGACATGAGTCGGCAGGGCCTCGAGCCCAACCCGGAGGCACTCGGCGAGCAGGACCCATCCCTGTGGACGGGCCTGTCCATGCCTGTACCGGACCTGTGGCCCGGCTGGCGGAGCTTCGATGAGGCCGCCCTGCACTACAACGAAAGCACCCGGGCCCGGGTGCTTCAGGAGATGCTGGCCAACCGCGAGATCCTCTTCTCCGATCCCGCCACCCAGGAGCTCTACGCCCGCTGGACATCCCTCGTCGCCCGCAGCCGGAGTCTCAGTAGGAGCTTCACCGCCGCCTACGAGGCCGAGGACCACGAGCTGGCGCAACGCCTGGCCGCCCAGCTCGCGCAGATCACCCGGGAGCGGGGAGAGGTGGAGCGCGAGTTGTTTCAGACCTCCTACGGTAGGGTCGTGCAGGCCGAGACCGTTCCTTTGGAATCTCTCCGGCAGCTCCTGGAGCCGGACGAGGCCCTGGTGGAGTACAGACTCCTGGGCGACCGCGTGGCGGCGCTACTGGTGACGCGCGCCGGGCTGCGCGTGTACGAGACCCCGGTGAGCCCGGGAGGCGATCGTCCCATCTGGGGCTCGGGAGAGCAGATGATCGGGGCTCAGGTCCTGGATCACCTGCACTCCCTGCAGGAGCAGGTCGCGCGCCGCGCCAATCTCCCCCCCGGCTTCCCCGGCGTCGTCGAGCCCGAGGAACTGCTCTCGCAGTTCGGCGTCTCCGAACTGTGCTGGCTCTTCCGTCGGCCAATGGTGCTCTCTGCAAGTGCCCTGGAAGACGACAGGTTCGAGGCTCAGGAGGCCGGGCCCCAGCAACTCCGGATCGCCGCCGCCCTGTATCGTCTTCTGCTTGCGCCCCTGGAGCACCGGCTCGTCGAAGAGGGTATCGCGGGGCTGATCGTCGTGCCCGACGGGGCGCTTTGCTATCTGCCCTTCGCCGCCCTGGTAGAGCATTTGCCCGCCGATGTGGACGAGGCCCCCGGAGGATTCTGCCACGCGGCCCCGGGGGTCTCCTATGCCGTGGACCGCTGGCGCATCAGCTATCTGCCGTCGGTGTCGATGTACGCGGGCATGGCGGGCCTGGCGACTCGGCGCCCCGAAGCCACACACCGCATCTGTGTGTTTGCCGACCCCATCTTCACCCCCGACGACCCACGCCTGGGCGCGGCCCTCGGCGTGCAGGCGCAGAACGCCCCGGGCGAGCGCCTGACCCGGCTACCAAACTCCCGCAGGGAGGCCGAGCGGGTCCTGGCCGCCTTCGGCGGCACCCCGGCGGACCTGTTCGAGGACCCGGCGCAGGTGGACTGGGGCGCCGGCGTGGGTCTGCTTTCCCGGGCCGCGGCGGAGCCCGCCGTCCATGATCCCCGCCTCGCCGACTACGGCTACCTCGCTCTCAGCACCCACGGAATCATCCGCCCCGATGTCCCGGACTTCTCCTACATCGCCCTGAGCTGCCCCGAGGCCGCCGGTATCCCCGAGCAGGAGGCGGACGCCCCCCGGGACGGCAGACTCATGCTCCCCGAGAGCTTTGGACTGAGCCTGAACGCGAATATGGTCACACTATCGGCCTGTCGCACGGCGGAAGGCGATTTCCGCAGCGGGGAGGGCATACTCGGCCTGACGGCGGCGATGTTCGTCTCCGGCGCACGGGCCGTGACGGCCAGCGTCTGGTCCGTCTCCGACCAGGCCACAGCCACGCTCATCGGACGCTACCACGAACTGCTGGCCACCGGCACCCCGCCCGCGGATGCTCTCCGCCAGACCCAACTGGAGATGCTCAACAGGGCCAGACAGGCCTGCCTGACCGAGCCGCCGTCGGAAGACGCGGCCGAGGCCGGCCCCTACTATTGGGCACCCTTCGTGCTGCAGGGCACGTGGCGATAGAGCGGCAAACGGCAGGGGAGCGGCAGGGCGCCGTCGCCGTTCACCCCCCTCCTCCCGTCGCCCGCGGGTGTTTGCGGGCGTAA
>CAYRFY010000693.1:0-1350 GCA_964423635.1 uncultured Armatimonadia bacterium
GGTTGCGTTCTACGCGCGCATCGCGCCCGATCCCGACCCGGCTCCCCGAGGGCCGTCTACCGGCCCCGGAGGTCCCTGGTGTGTCTCCCCGGAACCTCTCCCACCGACCATTGTGTTAGTCTTCAAGTGAGCCTCGCTGTCCGTGTATGCGGAAGGCTATCTCGCTTTGCCCGAGGTGATGTGCATGCAGCAGCGTCGTCTCCTGTTCAGCGCGATCGGGATCATCATCCTGTTTGCCGCCCTTGCCGCCCTCAACTCGGCCTCCAATCGGCCCAAGCCGCCGCCGGATGTGGAACTGCAGGGGCGCCTGGCGCCCCCGCCGCCACCGGAGCCTGAGAAGCAGACCAAGGCCGAGGACGGCAAGGCCGAGGAACCGAAGGCCGCTGAGCCGACCAAGGACGAGAAGACTCAAAAGACGGATACCCCCGAAGGGAGCATCTCAATGACCGAGGATGAGAAGACTCTGGTCGCCGACGCCAAGGGCTCTGTGGTGAAGATCGAGACCGACAAGGGCGATATCTACCTGGACCTGTACGACGACAAGACCCCGGTGACCGTGGGCAGCTTTCTCGACCTGGTGGGCAGCGGGTTCTACGATGGGCTGAAGTTCCACCGCGTCATCCCCAACTTCATGATCCAGGGCGGCTGCCCCAAGGGCACCGGCACCGGCGGCCCCGGGTTCACCATCCCCGACGAGGCAGACAAGGGCCTCAAGCACGTGCGGGGGACCCTGGCGATGGCCAAGACGCCGGCTCCCAATACCGGTGGCAGTCAGTTCTACATCTGCCACTCGCCTCAGGCGCACCTGGACGGAGTTCACACCGTCTTTGGCGAGTGCATCAAGGGCTTGGATGTCGTCGATTCCATCGCCCAGGGCGACAAGATGGGCAAGGTCGTGATCCTGAAGAAGTCCGACTCCGCCGAGAGCATCATCGAGAAGGCCAAGAAGGCCCGGGTCTCCGAGTGAGGAGCACAGGCATGAGGCTTTGCGTGACATCACTGCTGCTGGCCGCGGCGGCCCTCCTGGCCGGTGGTGCCGCCCTTGCTGCCGATGAGGCGGCGCTCCCGGCGGAGACGGCGGGCTCGGTGGTCAAGCTCCAGACGGATCGGGGCGAGATCACCCTCGAGCTGTTCGACGACAAGACGCCCATCACCGCCGGGAGCTTCCTGGAGCTTGTCCAAAGCGGGTTCTACGACGGCGTGAGCTTCCATCGGGTGGTCGCCGATTTCATGATCCAGGGCGGCGACCCCGACGGCGACGGCCGGGGCGGGCCGGGGTTCACCATCCCCGATGAGGCCGACAGGGGCCTTCAGCACCTGCGCGGGACTTTGTCCATGGCCAAGACGACT
>CAYRFY010000693.1:1360-4306 GCA_964423635.1 uncultured Armatimonadia bacterium
TCATCTGCCACTCGCCTCAGGAGCATCTGGACGGGGTCCACACCGTGTTCGGCCGCTGCATCCAGGGCATGGAAGTCGTCGACGCCATCCGCAAGGGCGACAAAGTCGTCAAGGCCACGGCCGTCAAGCTCTCCGAGCACGCCCGGGCCGCCCTCGAGGCCGCCAAGAAGGGCCGAGTGTGGCTGTGGAAGCCGGATGTCAAGGACCCCTCACGCGGCACACGGGTCAAGCTCCAGACCGACCGGGGCGATATCGTCGTACGCCTCTTCGATGAGACCGTCCCCATCGCCTCAGGCAACTTCATTGGGCTGGTGGAGGAGGGCTTCTACGACGGGCTGACCTTCCACCGTGTCGAGCCGGATTTCATGATCCAGGGCGGCTGCCCGCAGGGCGACGGCCTGGGCTTCCCGGGCTACACACTCCCCGATGAGCTCGACACTCACCTGCGCCACTATCGGGGTACCCTGGCCATGGCCCGCACCCCGCGGCCCAACTCCGGGGGCTGCCAGTTCTACATCTGCCATAGCGCCCAGCCGCATCTGGACTTCGAGTACACGGTGTTCGGCTGCTGCGTGGAGGGGATGGATGTGGTCGACAAGATCGCCGCCGGTGACCGGATCCTCAAGGCCACCGTCACCCGGCGCTCCGAGGCCGCCGGGGAAGCCATGACCGCTGCTCGCAAGGCCCGGGTCGAGATGCCGTGAGGGCGACGGAATACCGCCGCACAGGAGACGGTGATCTCAGGCAGCCTGCCGGAAGCATCCCGGCAGGCTGCTTCGTCGCCGCGATTCCTCCGGAGGAACCATCGCCACTGGCGCCCAAGGGTTGCTTCAGAATCCAACTGCATTTATACTTTGGTCTAGGTATGACGGGTCGAACCTATGCAGAGATCGCCAGGCTCTGCGGGAGTTTCTTCTAGCTTTGGGCCCCAGAACTAGCCAGACCGAGACAGACCTGCCGGCATTTCCACGCCCCGGAGCGCTCGGGCTGTGCCGAGGTCGGAAGACACGGACATCCAGTCACAATAGAGGATGAGGGCGAGTGAGAACCGCAAGCTCGGGGGGAGCGGGGCGCGTGCGGCTGCGTGCCGTGGTGCTGTTCGGCGCCTGTACGCTGGTCGTCGGCGCCATCGGAAGCGCGAAGATCTGGGCCGCCCATACCTCCACGCCACCTTTGGCCCTGCAGCGTTCCCTGCCCCTGATCGTGGTGGGAGAGCTGCTGGCATATTTCGCCGTGATGCTCTGGCACAGGCGGGTGGCGGTGCCGCTGCGCCTGGTGCTCAGCGGCGTTGCGCTGGGCGTCGCCCTGCGCTTCGGCCAGGCCTGTCTGGCAGCCCTGGTCGGACCTCCGCCGCAATCCGAGGCTTTCTCCGCCGCCTTCACCCACTATTACGCCACCTTCTTCCCGGCCGTGCTGATTCAGATCGGTGTGACCGTACTGTACCTGTGGCTGGTCAGGGGCGCCTTCGAACCCGCGCGCAAGACGCGCTCTGCGCGCCGCGCGCCCGAATCGCGGCGTTCCCGCACCGGCGGCGCGGAAGCCACTGTCCTGGTGCCCCCGGCTCACGACGGCTCCAGGGAGCGCCGCATGCAACTGATCGATGCGCTGCGCAGGAAGGAGGCGGAAGAGGAGGCCCGGAGACTGGAAGAGGAGGGCGAAGCGGAAGACCGGCAAGACCGAGAGCCGCCACAGCCGGCTCCGCCGCCGATGACGGCGCAGTCCGGGCCAGACGCTGCTGCTCCCGAAGCCGCGCCTGAGCCGCCACAGAAGTCTGCGCCCCAACCGGAGCCCGAAGCCCAAGACGAACCAGAGCCCGCTCCGGAACCCGAACCGGAGGCCACTACGGAGACCCGGGGCGAAACCGAACCGGGGCTTGATACCGAGCCGGAGTCCCCACCGGGTGGTTTTGACGTCGACGAACGCCTCAGGCGCCAGTTGGAGGACGCGCGCGCGCATGCCTCGGCCGCCTCGGTGTTCCGCGTGCTGCGTGCCGCGGATGACGAGATTCCGCAGGACGGCGAGGACGAGCTTCCCTTCTTGGCCGCTCTCGGCCTCTCCGAGCCGCGGCCCATGCAGGCTGAGCCTGTCCCGTCGCCCGATGAGCCCCAGCCCGACGCGGAGCCGCTCTCCGATTCACAGACGCCGGAGGAGCAGGAAGTCGAGAGTCTGGGGCAAGCGGACGAGAGAGCGGGCCACGGGCCGGTCGCTACGCCGGCCCCGGACGAGCCGGAGCTGTCGGGTCCGGATGACTCGGCCTCCGCGCCGCCGGTTTCGCCCGTCGCCGGTTTTGAGCTGCTTGCCGCCGCCTTCGGAACCGCGGCCCAGACCATCGGACTGCCGCACTCCCTGACTGTTCGCATGCCCGGCGACCGCACGCTCTCCCTGGCCGCCACGGCTCCCCTGGACCCGGCCTGTGACTTCGCCGTGGTGGAGGAGCTCCTCGGTTGTGGCTCCGAGGTTTGTCGGCTGTCGGTGGGCGGGGATCTTTCTCGCATCCTGCTACGCTGCAGCGGAGGCTGCGTGGGTCTGGCGCCACTTCTTCGCGGCCGGCGCGGGCTCTGCCTGGCGGCCCACATCGCCCAGAAGGCCAACCTCGGCGCCGCGGATGCCGCGCTGTCCGAGCTGCAGGCCGCCGCGCTGCGCCTGGAGCTGCCCCACTGGCCGGTGTACGCGCCGGTCGATGCCCCGCCTGCCTATCCCGACCACGACCTGGATGGGCGCATCGGCCCCCTCCTGGAGTGGGTACCCGAGGTGGCCGGTCTGCAGCCGACGGCGGTCTCCGCCGGCGGGGTACAGGTGGTATTGCTTTGCGATGACATCGCCGGCTCGCCGCCCCTGGCCTCCGTGGTGGCCCACGGCTTCCGCACCGCCGACGAGCTGTGCCGTCTTCTGGCACAAGGCACGTGCGAAGCGGCGGTGTGGAGCACCGAGGAGGGAGCCCTGGCC
>CAYRFY010000694.1:0-4300 GCA_964423635.1 uncultured Armatimonadia bacterium
GAGACGCCGAGAGGCGGGGCCGGGGGGGTGAGGTGACGTGAATCGGCGCCTGCCCAGAACCTGCATAATCTGAGTGGAAAGCCCGATCCCGCCTTGCGGGACGTTCACGAACGGCCTGATCGCGACCCCGGAACTTGGTTCATCGGCACAGAAGTCGGTGCATATAGGCATCTAGTCGCCCCCGTCGCGGCCCCTCCCCGAGGCCTGCGGCGAGGAATCGCCGGTGGCCTCGGGACCCGGTGCAGGCGGTCGCCATATCAGCGGGAACAGAAGCGAGGCGGTGATGATCGCCGCACAGACACCGAAGGCCGCCGCCCACACGATGTGGACGCCGTGGCGGTCGGCCAGTGCTGCGACGACGGCCGCCACCGTGCCGGCCAGTATTCTGCGTACCTGGTGCCACGTAGTCATGAGATTGGTATCCTGATGCCGTCGCGGGTCAGGCCGGGGCGCTAGTCCAGCTTCAGCACCGACATGAAGGCCTCCTGCGGCACCTCCACCACGCCCACCTGCTTCATCCGCTTCTTGCCTTCCTTCTGCTTCTCCAGCAGCTTGCGCTTGCGGGTGATGTCACCGCCGTAGCACTTCTCCAGCACGTCTTTCCTCAACGCCGAATTGCGGGTGGAGGCGATGACGCGGCCGCCGATGGAGGCCTGCATCCTGACCTCGAACATCTGCCTGGGGATGGTCTCCTTGAGCTTGCGGCAGATCGCTCGGCCCCTGCTCTCGGCGAACTGACGATGGGCGATGATGGCCAGGGCGTCCACAGGGTCGCCGTTGATGGCGATCTCCACCTTCACGAGGTCGCCGTGCTCGTAGCCGCTGAGCTCATAGTCCAGGGTCGCGTAGCCGCGACTGACGGATTTGAGCCCATCGAAGTAGTCCACCACGATCTCGGCCAGAGGCAGCTTGTAGTGCAGGGCGACCCGGTCGCCGTAAAGGTACTCCATCTTGTCGAACACCCCGCGGCGCTCCTCGGACAGCGTCATGCAGGGGCCCACGAACCTCTGCGGGCACATGATGGTGGCCTTGACCACAGGCTCCAGTAGTTCCTCGATCTCGTTGACATCCGGCACCTGGGCCGGGTTCTCCACCTCCAGCAGCTCGCCGGTTTTC
Source organism: uncultured Armatimonadia bacterium (assembly GCA_964423635.1). Classification (GTDB taxonomy): domain Bacteria; phylum Armatimonadota; class Zipacnadia; order Zipacnadales; family JABUFB01; genus CAYRFY01. Next base: position 1,117 of record CAYRFY010000694.1, read on the forward strand.
ATCAGCACCTGGTACACCACGCTGGGTGCGGTGGCGACCAGGTCCAGATCATACTCCCGCTCCAGGCGCTCCTGGATGATCTCCATGTGGAGAAGGCCGAGAAAGCCGCAGCGGAACCCGAAGCCCAGCGCCGCCGAGGTCTCGGGCTCGTACTTGAGGGAGGCGTCATTGAGAGACAGCCTGTCGAGAGCGTCCTGGAGCGCCTTGTAGTCCGCGTTGTCCGTGGGATACAGCCCGCAGAACACCATGGGCTTGGCGGAGCGATAGCCCGGGTAGGGCTCGGGCGTGGGGCGGCTCGCTCCGGTGATCGTGTCGCCGACCCGAGCGTCTTTGACCCCCTTGACCCCGGCGATGATGTAGCCCACATCACCGGCGGCCAGTTCACCGACACGTGTCATCTTCGGCGAGAAGACGCCGACCTCCATGACGTCGAAGCGCTTCCCGGTGGACATCATCTGTATCTCATCAGCGGGGCGCACACGCCCGGCGCCCACGCGGACGTACGCGATGACCCCCCGATGCTGGTCGAACTCCGAGTCGAAGATCAGGGCCTTCAGCGGTTCCTCATCACTCCCTGTAGGCTCGGGGATCCTGGCGACGATGGCCTCCAGCAACTCCTCCACCCCCTCCCCGGTCTTGCCCGAAGTGAAAAGCACCTCCTCGGAGAGGAACCCGAAGATGCTCTCAACCTCCTCGGCCGCCGCGGCCCGGTCAAACAGGGGAAGGTCGACCTTGTTGACCACGGGAACGATCTCGAGCCCCTCGGCGGTGGCCAGATAGGCGTTGGCGACGGTCTGGGCCTCCACGCCCTGGCTCACGTCGACCAGCAGCACCGCGCCTTCGCAGGCATGCAGGGCGCGAGAGACTTCGTACTGGAAGTCCACATGCCCCGGGGTATCGATGAGATTGAGCACATACTTCTGGCCGTCGCGGGCCTGATAGTTCATGCGCACCGCACTGGCCTTGATGGTGATGCCGCGCTCGCGCTCCAGGTCCATGGTGTCGAGGACCTGGGCCTTCATGTCGCGCTCGCTGATGGCGCCGGTGCGCTCCAGTAGTCGGTCGGCCAGGGTGCTCTTGCCGTGATCGATGTGGGCGATGATGCAGAAGTTGCGGATGTGGGCTTTGTGGGTCATCTTGTCCCGCGTGGTCTCCAAGGCTCCCGCCAGTCACGGAGGGATCAGTCAGTATCGGTAAGGTCTCTATTGTAGCCGATCCTCGGCCTGTCGTACAGATGGCCGATGCGATGGGGTATCGACGCGATGTGCCGGGTCCAGACGTCTGCGTTCAGCGGCTGCATGAGTCGACGGCCCTCTTGCCTGCGCCGGAGGCCCTGGATCGTGTATCATGGTCTATATGTGCGGCCGAGAAGTCCACATTCGCATGGGAGTGTCATTCTGAGAGCGTCCGCTCCCGGTAAGAGCAGCTCGAGGAATCTCCCGGCATTCAATGAGATCCTTCGCTATCTCGCTGCGCGAGATCGGCCCTCAGGATGACAGCTTCATGACGGAACCGGCTTTTCGGCCGGACTTCTAGTTCATGGCCGCGGCCCGGATGTGCTGCGGGTCGCAGCCGACGGCACCGCCACAGACCACACGGAGGGAATCTTCAAATGCTGTGTTTCTTCAGCCCACGGCGCCTGGCCGGTTGCCTACTGCTGCTCATCACTCCTACCGTCGTGTGCGTCGCTCAGAATATACCCCGGGGAGACGAGCCTATGGAACCCACAGTGCAGCATGAACGCTATGAATGGTCGAACATCTGGTGGGACTGCGCGGACGACCGCGCCCTGCCCCGCGTCCTGCTCATCGGTGACTCCATCTCCTGCGGCTACAGCGCCGGGGTCACCAAGCTACTGGAAGGCAGATACCACGTGGATCGTCTGGGCACCTCGCGCAGCATCAACGATCCGGTTCTGGCCAAGGAGACCGTGATGATGCTCCAGGAGTACCCCTATGTGGCGGTTCACTTCAACAACGGCCTGCACGGCTTTCATCTGGATGCCGCGCAGTACACGGCGGCACTGGCCACGTGGGTACGGCTCATCCGGGAGCATGCGAAGGGTGCCGCGCTCATCTGGGCCTCTTCCACCCCGATCACCGACAACGACGCCCCCACGAAGCTCAGCGACAGCAACCGGATCGTGGTCGCCCGCAATGAAGCGGCCTCAGCCGTCATGCAGGCAGAGGGAGTCCCCACGAACGATCTGTATTCGCTGGTCGTCGACAGGCCGCAGTTGCGCTCCGCCGACGGGTACCATTACAACGGTGACGGCTATGGTCTGCTGGCTCGGGCCGTGGCCGAGGCGGTGCTTAGTCTGGTCTCTGAGCCGTGACCGCGCACGGCCGCGGAGGGGGAGAGGGCCGATAGAGCGAAATGACGGGAGAGATCGGCAGGGCCTTCGTGACATCGCCCGGTGCGTTGCGGCGGAGGGCCCGGAGCCCATGGCGCACGCGGAGCTACCGTGCTTTCGCCGGCCCTCGGCCGCTGCCGGCCGCTCATACCGACTGAGGAGAGAACCATATGGACAAGGACAAAGCCGGAGGCGATTTCAGGTACTCAACCGGCGAGACCGCCGTGCCCTGGGCCGCCGTAGGAGAGCATCTTGGGGCCGAGGAGGCCAAGCGCATCCTGGGATTCCTCGCCAGACCCGCAGCCGGCCAAGAAGATGAGTTCGATCACCGCATGGCCGCGGCGGGAGCGGCAATCGAGGGGTTGTTTGAGGTGGCGACCCCGGCCACCAAGCTCAGCCTGGGCGACCAGGTAGGGCAACTGGAGCAGCGTGCCGCGGAGCTTCTCGGGGCCAGGCATGCCGTGTTCGTCACCAACGCCACCCACGGCTTTGAGATCGCTTTTCGCTACGCCAACCTCGGCCCCGGAGACGAAGTGATCGCCCCCTCGATCAGCTTCATCGCCACCATCGCCTATCCTCTGGGCGTGGGAGCCAGGGTGGTCTTTGCCGATCTGGACCCACGGTCGATCAACATGGACCCGGCCGATGTGGCGCGGAAGGTGACGGACAAGACCAAGGCCATCATGCCGGTGCACATCGGCGGCTACCCGGTGGACATGGACCCGATTATGCAAATCGCGCGAGAGCGCGACATCGTGGTCATCGAGGACGCCGCCCATGGCTTTGGCGGCATGTACAAGGGTCAGGCCCTGGGCACCATCGGCGACTTCG
>CAYRFY010000695.1:0-4298 GCA_964423635.1 uncultured Armatimonadia bacterium
ACGTCCTTGACGTCGGCGTACACGACATCCAGCTCGAGCCAGTCGGTCACCCCGACGAAGACCTCACCGATGGTGATGTAGTCCCCGGGGCCCTGGCTCGGAGGCCTCTCCCACAGGATGGCGTTCAGCTCGACGTTGCGCGGCGCCACCGTGTTCCCGGTGGGCATGGCGACGATGTCCCCGGCGAAGGCCGGAGCCGCAAGCGCAAGTACCACGATCGCGATGACAACGTTTCGTCCCGACATGTCGTACCCTCCCAGCGTTGATGGCCGTCTACTCGGCACTCGCCGTCCCCACCCAAGCCCTCCCTCAGACCTTCCCGCCGCCGCGGAACCATGGGAGCAGGTCACGGCCACTGCGGCTCCTCGCCGGTGATCGTGAAACCGCCCACGACGTCTCCCGCACCATTGCGGTTCCCGACAATCACCTCGCGATCCGACGTGATCCCGGCAATCGCCACGTCCGTTCCGGGGTTGTCCTGCTGGGCGATGACCTGTCTCGTCCCGTCTGTGAAGGTTAGCTCCAGCGCGATGGCGGTCTGGTGCTCCTCCAAAAGCCTCACTTGCGACACCTGTTGCTCCTGCTCCGTCCCCACCGGCTCCAGTACGAAGGCCATGTGCGTCACGCCTTTGCCCCGGGCGCCATAGATGGCGGTGGGCACGGCCCGCCACGGTCCGTTCGCCCACCCCTGCACCGGTTCATCGGCCTTACCTGTGACAATCTCAAGGTCCATGTTTCCGGCAGGCGTGATCGTCAGGTTGCTTTGCCCCTCGTTGAGAGTTGTCACGGACTTGCCCTCGCCCGTGGCGACCTGCGCGGTGTCCAGATGGAAGAGCGCCTCGTAACGGTGCTCGGCGTCGTCATTGGGGGTCAGAGTGTCGAAGATGACGAAGTAGTCCCTGTCGCGCATGTACAGGACCCGTCGGGTGTGGACCACGTCCAGCCCATTGTCCGGCCCGTAGCCGTCGCGGTAGACGCCCCGTACGAGGTCCGCGGGCGGAGTGGTGGCGAAGGCGGCGTCTTGGCCCACCGGTGGGCGGCCTTCCCAGGGCCGGGGCCAGAAGTAGGTCTCGCGCCTGGCCCTGCGGTTCTGCCCCAGCCCATCCACCATGACCGTATTGTGCCCATAGGTGGCCAGGACGTACCGGCGCCAGCGGGAGTGGTCGTAGGAGAAGTTGCCCGGGTCCAGGACGTGCTGTCTGCCTTTGGCCCACAAGACAAAGCTGAGTTTGTCCTCGTGCTGGTGCCCAAACCCAAAGGGACCGGCATCCAGCAGCATGTAGGTCGCGTCCGCGTCCCAGCCGGAGCGCATGATGGTGTGCCCGCTCCAGGGGAAGACGTAGGAGGTCTGCAGCGGGGTCTCGCCGTAGGCCCGCGCGGTGGCGACGAACTGGAAGTCCGTGCGCTCCGGGAAGAGACTGAAGCCGGTGCTCAGAAGACTCCGCACATCCGCGTTGCCGGAGTCGTTGAGGCCTGGAATCGCGCCATTGGGCATGGAGGCGTACAGCAGATAGTTGAACATCTTCTCCATCTTGGCCAGATAGTCGTCGGGCAGCTCGCCCCGCAGGTCGTTGAGATCAGCCAGTTCCAGGATGTGGGCGAACTCGCTGACCACCCAGTTGTTGTATCCCGCGGCCAGCTCGTACTCCATCCCATCCGGGTACACCTCATCGTCCAGTTGCGTGTAGAGCCGCTCGACGGCGGTGCGACGCCACTCGGCCGCCTCCTTGAACTCGGGAAACAGCATGCCGGCGGTGAATAGGCCGTTGGACTCGGCGGTGAGCCAGTTCCCCCGGCTGGGCCAGGCAACCAGATGCCGCGCCTGCTCCCCGACGGCCTTCATCATCGCCGTCAGCACCTCCGGGGTGAAGGCCGGACTGTCCAGGCAGCGGTAGAGCGCCTGGGGCCAGGTGTCGGCCAGACGGATGCCCGTCGTCAGCGTCTGCCACGCATAGTGCCCCACACTGTTGCCGCTGGACAGCAGCGGACGGGGCATGCGGGAGGTCCAGTCCAGAATCTGGGCGGCGATCTCGGCGGCGTACTTGTCCTGTCCCGTGTCCCAGTAGGCCTGGGACAGGGCACGGAAGTGAAAGTGCCTGTTGAGCGATTCGTTCCACAGGTGCGTCTTGGCCTCGCCCTCGGTGGGGTTGGCCGTCCAGTCGATCTGCTCGCCGAAGGTCAACGTCCCCTTCTCTCCGGGGCCTTTGGTGTAGTCGAACTCGTGGCGGAGCGCCTTCTCGGCCGCCGCCACGTTCCCCGGCACGTCCGAATCCAGCACCAACACCATCCGCGACCCCGTTACCCTCTCCGAGTACAGCCAGAAGTCCAGCGAGTCAAACTCGGTCCAGTCGTGGGGGATGTCGGTGCACTTGATCCCGGTGGTGAGCACCTGATTGGCCCACTTGCCCGCCGCCTTCCCCGCCTTCACCCGCTCGCCGGACAACTCCAGCCCCGTCCAGCCGGGCTCATCCCCCTCGAAATCGCCGATGGTCACCGTCCTGTCCTTGCCCACAAGCTTGATGTCATCGAAGTAAAGCACCGTCTCGGGGTTGGGGGTCAGCTCCCAGCCCTTGGCGTTGAGCGCGATGTACTGGATCCAGTGCCAGCCGATGGGCTGCTTGCCCCTTCTCCCCTGCCCCTCCACGATGGTCTCGGGGCTCACGTCGGCCTTGCTGATAGAGAAGTGCTTCCAGCCCTGCCAGTCGACGGTGATGAAGGTGGAGTAGTAGTCCCACTGATCCGGGGCCTCGTCGTCCTCGGGGCCGGGCACGCGGGCGTCGCGCAGGGGCCGGTCGCGCCAGTCGAAGAGCCACCTTGGGCTCGTGCGCTCTTTCAGGTGCCGCGCCAGTGCCTCGCGGGCGGCGGCCATGTCGCCGGCGTCCACGGCGGTCTTGACGCCCCCCAGGGCCGGCAGGGACAGGTCAAGGCCGGCGAAGAAGGCCTCATCCGAGGGCAGGCCGATCGCGCCCTGCTCGGCCTGCACCAGCTCGAAGCCATCCAGTACCAGTACCGTGGCGGGGTTGAGCGTCTGGCCCCAGCCGCTTGCGGTCAGCACCACGCTGTCCACTTTGTTCCAGCCGACGGGCTCCCGAGACCTGCCGATCTCGTGGAAGGGCAAGGTGAGCTGCTTCCAGCCCTCCCAGTCCACCTTGAGCTTCAGGCCATAGTAATCGGCGCCCTCCGTGGCTTCATTCTCCGAGTTGACGATGAACATGAAGGTCGAGTCGTTCGCCGCCGCCGAGTGCAGCCAGAACCTCACCGCATTGAACTGACTGAAGTCCCGAGGCTCGGCAAAGGAGCGGGTCAGTGAGGAGGAGAGCCCCTGTTCCCAGCGCACCGCGTGTGCCCACGCCCTGCGCACTTCCTGCTCCGGAACGCCCCCTGCCCACTCCAGGGACGGCCCATACTCCTCGGCCGAGGCGACGGTGAGCTCCACATCATCCACATAGCACGTGAGCACCGACGCCGAGAAGCTGTGCAGCCACAGGGCCACCTCGGTGGCGCCTTCGGGTGCCGGGTAGGAGTAGGTGAGGCGCGTCCACTCCCCGGGGCGCATGCCGGGCCGATGATTGGAGGCCTCGGAAGGCTGCGCCAACCTCTTCCCCTCCGCGTCGACGAAATCCAGGTAGACGCCCAGGCCGGAGGCGTCGCCGCTCTCGAGGTACGTCCAGACCGTGACCAGGCACACCTGCCCCGGTTGCACGGGAACGCGCTGGGACCGTGCGCTGGAGCCGACCCTATCGTCCGGGTCCACGATCTTCAGACTCCACCGCCCGCCATGGGCGAGGGTGTCCGAAGCCGCGGAGAGGCCGTTGTCGGGAATGCTCCAACCCGCCGGCGGCGTCCCCTCCTCGAACCCTGAGGTGAAGCTCTGAGCGTGGACGCCACAGGCCAAGAGAGCCATGAGCAGGCACAGAAGCGGTAGACGATGACGCATCTGAAACAGTCCCTTCTCACCCCGCTGCGGCGGGGCATCTGCAGCCTCGTGTATCGCCGGTCGGCGGCGTAGAGCAGACAACCGCTGATTCGGCGCCGCGTGGCGCAATACCTACTTCCACCGCGAGCGGCACCGTGCGGCGCTGAGCGGCCGGGCCGTCATATCGACACGGCCGCCCCTGCTCTGGTAGACTGGTAGTGTCGCCGCCTATCCGGCCATTCATCCCATCGGAGCACGAATGCAGATCGACACAGACAGGCAATTTGAGCAGATCGAGCAAGTTCGCGGTCTCCTGCGTGAAGCCGGTTATGTCGCCACGCGCGCCATCTGCACCGCCGTCTACCTGGCGAAGAGACTGGGC
>CAYRFY010000696.1:0-4230 GCA_964423635.1 uncultured Armatimonadia bacterium
GCACGGCTAACGGCTCCTCACCACCGGCTCGTCGCTCCGCCAGACGGCCGAGACGGAATAATGGACACGCCTCCGCCAAACGCGAGCCATCATTCCGCGCGCGACTGTGGCGAAATCTGGCTCCAGTAAGTTCGTGCATAATCTGAGTAGAAAGCTCGATCCCGCCCTGCGGGACGCCTGCGAACGCCCGGCACGTGCGCCAGAGCTTGCCCAGGAGGCCAAAAAGCGCGCCCATACGGGGCTAGTCCGTCACCGGCCGGAACTCGAAGTAGTCCAGCCACAGGGCCTCGATGTTGTCGGGATTGTCCATCGGGCCGCACCAGGCGTACTGGCGCTTGCCCGGCGTGACCGTGGCCAGCTTGTACAGCTTCCATTCGCCGTCCGGAACCTCCGCCACCTGGGGCGTGGTCTGCCCGATCCCGGTGCGGTTCAGCTCGTCGTAGACCCCGGCCCAGAAGGCCGGCCCCGCCTGCCCTTTCTTGTCCACCTTGATGCGTGCGTACACGTCGTACGCGGTGTCGGCCTCAAACTGCGCGGGCTCGTAGAACCACGCCAGGCACCACATCTTGTGGTTCGGTGCCATGCGGGCGCTCCAGCCGCCGGTCGCCGTGGGGTCCGCCTCGAGCCAGGTCTCGTTACCGTAGTTCTCCAAGAACAGCCGGTTCGCCTGACACAGGATGCGCCCGGGCACGTCCGGAGGTGTCTGCTGAGTTGCCTGCGGGATGCCGGACAGGTCTGTGAGCAACTCCACTCGCAGCCCCAGACGTCTCTCGGCCTCGCCTCCGAGGCTCTTGCCCCCGAAGGTCACCTGCCGCCGCTTGCCATCCACATGGAGCCAGCAGACTTCGGCGGTTTCGGGCAGGGGCGTGAGACGGAGGGCCAGGCTGCGGGCGTGGTTGGCGACGGTGACTCCTTGGGTCAACTGCTGCGGAGTGAGCCAGATGTCGCGCTGCGTGTCGCCCTGCGGCGGTGCCAAGGCCATCACGCCTTCCTCTCCCATGGCCGGTGCGACCGCGGTGAGCTCATGGACGGGACCCAGAGTCAGACAGAGCCGCGACCAGAGCGCGCGGCCTGCGGGCTGACCGGCGGAGGGCGTGGCCGTGGAGCTGATCTCGAAGCACTCGCCCTGCGCCGGTACGGTGATGCTGCGGGCGATGGCTACCTGCTCGGTACTGAGCGTGAGATCCAGGCTCTTGCCGTCGGCGGTATCGGTCTCGGTCGGCTCGAACAGCTCGGCGATGCCGGGACCGCGGGCGCCGTCGGACCAGGACTCATAGTACCCGCCCACATTGGGGTAGTCCCAGTCGTCGGCGTGGCCGAGGGCCAGGAGGTTGTCGCCCGATCCCATGCGCAGGGAGGTGATGCGTCCACCGTGGCCGGGAGCGACCTCCAACTCCAGCTCTCCGCTCTTGAGCTTGATGCGCGCGTCCATCAGCCGCTCGCGGCGGAAGCCCTCGGAGACTTGTGTCTTGTAGCGCTCGGTGGGCATGTTCCACTCGTTGAACATGAGCAGGCCGGTGGCGTCGGCCGTGGCAAAGAGCCGCTCGGCGACCTGCTGGCGCCGGGCGATATCGCCATAGCGCAGTTGGAGGATGGCGTACTGCAGGGGCATGCGGGCGGTGTGCACCCTCAGCAGGAGCTCCGGGTCGTGAGCCACGAGACGTTCGGCCTCGTCGAACAGGGCCTCATACTGCGCCACCAGCTCGGGGGTGAGGTATGACTCTCGAGCCTGAGCGGGACCGGCGAAGATTCTCAGGTCGGCGCCGGAGCGCTCCAGGGCGTCGTGCTGGAGGGCGATGTAGCGGGCGATGGGCTCGCCCGCGGGTCCGTAGTAGCCCTGGATGAACTCATCCATCGCCGCCTGGATGTCGCAGTCCGGGTTCCAGTGCAGCTTGGCAAGAAGGTAGGCGCGCAGCTCGGCGAACTCCCCGCCCCGCTCCCGATTGCCCTGGGAAAACAGTCCTTTGGCGTGGTTTTCCACGAAGAACTGCACATCCGGCTGCAGGACGCGGAGGTTGGGGAAGGGGCTGACGAGGTTGGCGAACTGGACTACGTAGTCCCAGACGAAGACATTGTCACAGATGTCGGCCCACCTCTGGACGTCCTCGCGGAAGTCCGCGCTGGAGGGATCCGTGGCGATGGGGCGACTGCGGTTGCACTCGATGCTGCAGAGCATGATCAGCACATTGGGCGCGGGCTTGAGGGCCTTTGGGGGACGGCGGGTGTACTGGTAAGAGAGGGTCGAGATGGTCTTGTCCGGGAAGCGGGCCGCCAGCTTGTTGATGAACTCAAGCAGCGAGCCCATGGGCGTGCCCTCGCGCTCGTCGATGGCGCGGCACTTGTCGCATTGGCAGTTGCGCGCCCAGTCGTTCTGACTGACCGACCAGGTGTGCAGCTCGGGCGCGGCGGCCATGCGGCGCTTGAGGTCTTCGGTGACGATCTCCAGTACATCGGGGTTGCTGAGACAGAGCTGGCCGTCGCGCACGCGCCGGCCGTCGATTTCCGAGAAGTACTCCGGATGCTCGGTAAAGAACTTGTCCGGCGGGACGAGAGTGAAGAAGCTATGGCACCAGAAGCCCCATCCGGGGTGAATCTCCCGTGCGGTGCGGCCGTCGCGGATGATGCTGGCATTGCCGTTGAGCTTGTGGCGGAGGGCAAACATGGGCTCCATGGCGCCCTGGTAGTAGACCTCGCGGAAGCTGAGCGACGGCTCGTCGCGGCGGTCGATCTCGGGCACAACCACCCGCGAGGAGCGGGGCACGTAGCTTGCGGTGGGTGTCCACCAGCGACAGCCGAGGACATCCTCCAGGAAGCTGTAGACGCCGTAGAGCGTACCGCGATCGTCGCTGCCGGCGATGACCAGATGCTCACCGACCGTGCGGATGATGAACCCGTCCGGGACGAGCGCGGCCACATCCGCGTCGGGCAGCACCCGGCGCAGGTGAGTGTTGTCGCCCAGGATGATCTCGTGGCTGGCCGGGGGCTCCTCGGCCGAGAGGATGGGCAGTTGGGCCTCGCTGATCTGTGTGAGAAACGACTGCAGCTCCGTGGCGGCGAGCTTCAGATGCTCCCCGGCATCGGGGGCCGTGACGATGCGGTAGTCCGACTGTCCATTCTCGGCGAGGACCAGCTCGTCGGCCTGAGCCTGGCCTGCGATGGCCAGGGCAATTGCCAGGAGGATATCGGTAGACAAGGGGTATCACGTTCCTTCTGTACGATGATTGCGGGTGGCGACAGCGGACACGATTTGCACGGTCCGCTGTCTTCGCGGCCTCTGGGCTCGCCCGATGCTACTGCAGGCCGAGGATGGGCTTGAGAGCCCCGACAAAGGCGTCGGCCTGATACATGAACCCCAGGTCCGTGGGATGACAGCCATCCACGGTGCCCTCGTCGTCCGGGCCGAGCATCCCCTGGGCGGAGAGAAAGTGCAGGTTGCCCACGCCTTCTTGCTCCAGTTGTGCCCGGGCCTCGCGGAGTACCTTGCCCATGGCGGTGGGGAAGCTACCACTGATCCGGCAGTCCTCGACGAGGAGGATCGGGGTGTCGGGCCGGGCGGCGCGGAGCTTGCGGACAAAGGGCGGGATCCTGTCGCGCACCATATCCGGCGACATGTTCCACAGCGGGTCGAGGACGTAGACGGCGGCGTCGATCTCGCCCAGCAGGTCGGCCAGCTCCGGCTCGCTCTGGCCATTGCCGGAGAAGCCGAGGTTGATGGTGGGCACATCCAGCTTGCGGCCGGCGATATTGGTCGAGGCCATGCCCGGCCGAGAGGCGCAGCCGCCCTGGGTGATGGAGGTGCCGTAGAAGACCACCGGCTTGCCCCGCGGCGGTGCCGCGGTGACGGTCTGCCCCGCCGGCACCCCGATCTGCACCGAGGTGGTGACATTGTACAGGGGCAGATAGAGGCACAGCTCGGTGGCCGGGCCGGGGCGGAAGGTGGTCTCCGAGGCCTGCTCGGACGGCCGTCCATTGCCCACGAAACGCCAGCCGGTGTCGGTCCTGGCGTACAGGTCGACGCCGCTCACGCCGGTGGCGGGCATATGCGGCATCGCCAGCCCTCCGGCCACCTCCCACCTGACGCCGACGGTGTCGGAGGTGGTCTGGAACCGCACGCAGAGCCCGGCGCTGTTCTTGCTCAGCCACCAGACGGGGTCTCTGACGACCCCATGGGCCTTTGCGGGGAGCCGATCGTAGGGCGCTTCCGTCTCCGCCCATCCCTTGCCCTCAAGG
>CAYRFY010000697.1:0-4221 GCA_964423635.1 uncultured Armatimonadia bacterium
CGGCCAACGGCCAACGACACGGGGCGCTAAACACATACTAGACCCAGAACGCGAGTCGGCGGGTCCGCGAGTCGCGAGTCGCGAGTCAACTGCGAACGGCGAAGGTCCCGCAAAGCGGGAGCGTCTACGGCGGCTACGGCCGTGACGACGGCCCATGCCCGTGTACTGCAACCGATACCTGGCACCCGTATCATCACGCTGCACGCGGCAAGATGTTCCTTACAGAATCGCAGACCTAAAGCAACAAGCGGCAAGAGGTTCTTGCACAGGGTCGCCACGTGTGATATACTCTTTCGTCGCCTGATGGCGGGCCGTCTGAGAAGTGGCGCATAGAGGAGAGTTAGGCCGATGAAGAAGGGCATCCATCCCGAATACGTTGAAACAACCGTGACCTGCGCCTGCGGCGAGACCTTCAAGACCAGGTCTACCAAGCCGGAGCTGAAGATCGAGATCTGCAGCAAGTGCCATCCGTTTTTCACCGGAACCCAGAAGATCGTCGACACCGAGGGACGCGTGGAGCGCTTCATCAAGCGCTACGGCCTCCAGGATCGGTACTCCAAGGACAACGGCTAGCCGCCGCGTCGCTGCCGTTTGTGGGGCCCAGGCACCGATTGGTGACACCTGGGCCTCAGTCGTCTTGGTGCACAGGGACGCCGGTCACCAGATGCGGAGCTACCACGATGCCAGAGGAAGCCACTTGCCAAACCGACGAGGGAAAGCACTTCTACGGTGGCCAGGCGGTCATCGAGGGTGTCATGATGCGCGGCACCGACAGGTACGCGGTGGCCGTGCGCCGCGCCGATGGTGAAGTCGTTCTCGGCGAGAAGACCATTGAGAGCTTCTCCGACAGACACCCATGGGCCAAGTGGCCGCTGATCCGCGGTAATGTAGCGATGATCGACGGCCTCATCCTGGGGTTCGCGGGTCTGCAGTTCTCCGCCGACGTCCTCGCCCAGGAGGAGCAGGTCCGCCTGGCCGAGGAGGCCAGGGCGCAGGCCCCCCAGCAGCCTTCGGGCAGTGCCGCCGACGCCACGGAGCCGGATACCGAGCAGGAAGAGCCGGCAGGGCTGGGGCCGCTCCTCATGGGCCTGACCGCGGCCCTTGGCACCGCCATCGCCATCGGGCTATTTGTTCTCTTGCCCACATGGCTGGTGGGGCTGCTCATGCAAAAACCGGCCGAGGGCGGCACTTACGGGCAGGATGTGGTGCGCAACGTGGTCGAAGGCGGCGTTCGCCTGCTCGTCCTGGTGCTCTATGTCCTGGGCATCAGCATGATGCAGTACGTGCGCCGGGTGTTCCAGAACCACGGGGCCGAGCACGCCACGATCAACTGTTACGAGTCCGGCGAGCCGGTGACGGTGGCGAACTGTCTGCGCTACAGCGCTCTGCATCCCCGCTGCGGCACCGCATTTCTTCTTGTGGTGATCGTCGTCAAGATCATCCTCGGCTGCTTCTTCGGATGGCCGGTGCTGTGGCTGCGTATGCTGATCCGCCTCGCCCTCTTGCCCATCGTGGCCGGCATTGCCTACGAGATCATCCGCTGGGCAGGCAGGCACCGTGACAGCGCTTTCTCAAGGTTTCTCGCCGCTCCCGGAATGCTGATGCAGCTTCTCACCACGCGCAGGCCCGATGCGCAGCAGATAGAGGTTGCCATCCAGGCGCTGTCCGCTGTGGCTCCGGAGGTGTCGCTGCCGGACGGGATCACCCCGGCGCGGAAGCTGCCGCTACCTCTGCAGGCCCAGCCGGCAGAGCAGCCGCCCGTCGCCCCGGACGGTCAGACAGAGAGCTAGCGCAGGCCGCCGCCCACCGCATTGCAGGGGCTCAGGACCCCTGAAGGCACGCAAAGGACCAGGGCCGAGCACATATGGACTTCAAGACGCCGTTCGAGAAGATGGAGGCGGAGCTGCACGAGATCGGTCTGAAGCTCAGCGATCCGAACGTGATCTCCGACCAGAACCAGTTCCGCGACCTGGCACGGCGCCACTCGGACCTCGAGAGCGCCGTGGCGCTCTGGCACGACTACTGTCAGGCCGGAAGCGACCACGCCGACGCCCGGGCGCTCCTGGCCGAAGCAGATGACGACGAGATGAAGGAGTACCTCCAGGCCGAGGCGGAGGAGGCGGCAGAGCGGCTGGGGGACCTCGAAGCCAAGCTGCTGCGCCAACTGGTCCCCAAAGACCCCGTGGATGAGAAGAACGCCATTGTGGAGGTCCGTGCGGGAACCGGAGGCGAGGAAGCCGCCATCTTCGCCGGCGACCTGTTCGCCATGTATGCCGGCTACGCCGAGAAGGTGGGCTGGAAGCTCGAGGTCACCGACCAAAGCGAGTCAGAGATGGGTGGCTACAAGGAGATCGCCTTCATCCTCGAGGGCCGCAATGCCTACGGCATCTTCAAGCACGAGAGTGGCGTACACCGCGTGCAGCGGGTTCCCAAGACGGAATCCCAGGGCCGCATCCACACCTCCGCCGCCAGTGTCATCGTGCTTCCGGAGGCCGAGGAAGTAGACTTCGACATCCCCGCCGCAGACCTGAAGATGGAGAACTTCCGCGCCGGTGGCCCCGGCGGACAGCACATGCAGAAGAACGAGACCGCCGTCCGGGTGACCCACGTCCCCAGCGGCCTCTCGGTGGTTTCCTCCAGTCAGCGCAGCCAGCACCAGAACCGCGAGCAGGCCGTGCGCCTTTTGCGCTCGAGGCTTTTTGAGATCGAACTGGAGAGGCAGCAGGCGGAGGCGTCGGCAGTCCGGCGCGAACAGGTCAAGAGCGGCGACCGCAGTGAGAAGATACGCACCTATAACGTTCCGCAGGACCGCATGACCGACCACCGTATCGGCCTTACCCTCCACAACCTCCCGGCCCTGATGGGCGGCGAGCTCGATGCTCTGTTCGAGGCCCTGGCCGAGGCAGAGCATGCCGACCGCCTCAAGGAGCTGGCCGAAGGCTGATGACCGTCGCGGAGGCCTGCCGCCGTGGCGAGAGCCGGCTAACCGAAACGGGCATCGACTCTGCACGGGTCGATGCCCGTCTGCTTATGGCCCACGCCCTGGGGCTATCCCCCGCCACACTCCCCCTTCGCTTTCGCGAGCTCATCTCCCCTGAATCGGCAGAGGCCTATGCCGCCGCCGTGTCCCGCCGGGCCGCCAGAGAGCCTTTGGCCTACATCATCGGCGACACCGAGTTCATGGGCTTGCGCTTCCGCTGCGACCAAAGGGCGCTGGTGCCGCGCCCGGACACGGAGACCCTCGTTTTACTTGCCGCCCAACTGCTCTCCGCCTTCGCCCTTGACAGGCCAACGATCGCAGATGTCGGTACCGGCACGGGCTGCATCGGCGTTTCGCTGGCACGGATGCTGCCCCACAGCACGGTGCTGTTGACCGACATATCACCGGAGGCATTGGCGCTGGCGGCGGAGAACGCGAGGGCAAACGGGGTCCGGGAGCAGGTGAGGCCTCTGTGCGGAGCGTTCCTGTGTCCCATCTTCCAGGCGGGGTTGACTGCCGATGTGGCGGCGGTGGTGTCCAACCCGCCGTATGTCCCGGCCGGAGAGATTGCGGGCCTGGAGCCGGAGGTCAGTCGGCATGAGCCGCGGATCGCGCTGGACGGTGGCCCCGACGGTCTTGACGCCTTCCGGCGGCTCCTACAGCAGGCCGTCGAGTTGCCGGCACTGCGTCTGCTGGCCCTGGAAGTCGGGATCGGGCAGGCGGAAGAGGTGGCGCGGATGATGACGGACCACTTCGGGGGGTGGGAGGTCCAAGTGCGGGCCGATCTGGGCGGGATCCCGCGAGTGGTCTGGGCACACCGCAGCGACGGTCTTTGAGCTCGGCTCCGCCCCCCGGATCTAGCCGCGGCCGAGGCGAAGGTTCAGGTACTCCATGTAGCGGCACATATTGTCCCAGGAGATGTCCGGAGGGGCGCTGTGGTCCAGCTCCGGGATGTAGCCGCCTTCCTCCACCACCGGCATGACGCGATCCACCTCGTCGCGCATCGCCTGCCCCCCGATGGCGACGGCCCGCTTGTCGATGCCCCCCAGCATGTTCAGACGCTTGCCGTACTGCTTGCGCACCGCCACCACGTCCATGCCCGCCGCAACCTCGAAGGGCCAGATGAGGTCGAGGCCGGCCTCCAGCCACAGTGGGATGAGCTCATTCACATTGCCGTCGCTGTCGACGCCCACATGCTTGACGCCTTTGGAGCGCAGCCACTCCGTGACCCTGGCGTAGCG
>CAYRFY010000698.1:0-4212 GCA_964423635.1 uncultured Armatimonadia bacterium
GGAGTTCTCACCGGAGATCCCCTCGGCATCGCCCTTGCCGTCGATCTGGGCCTTGCTGCCCTTGTCGTCCTCATAGTGGCACTGAGCCACGTAGAAGGAACGACTCATGGTGCCGAAGCGCTCGGGCGAAAGCACCGTGACCTCGAAGTGGTCCGGGTAGAAGCTGTAGAGCTTGTCATAGGAATGGTCGCCCCGCAGGTCCTTTTGCACCCGCACTCGGGTGAGCACCGGCCCGTCGGAGAGCACTTCGAAGCTCCGCACCTCACCGACCTCATCCACCCAGCCGGTGTCCTGGGAGGACACGCCGAGGTGGTCGATGATCTCGATGAGCTCACCGCCGCGACGCAGGGCGACGGAGCGGATGTAGCCCTCCTTGAACCCGACCCGGTAATTGGGGCCCTCGTAGCTCTCGGTCGCGCTGTCCCAGTGGGTGACGACCGGCGCTTCATGCCGTCCGGTGTCGGCGGGGTCGAAATGGATGCGGCAGGGCATCGTCTGGCCGGCGGGTACCGTTCCGGGAAGCCGCCACAGCAGCCTGCCCTCGGCGGGCTCATACTGACAGGGCGCCAGGCGCTCCCGCAAAGGCCCCTCTCTGGCGACGACGACACGGATGGAAGCCGGGTCGGCGGCGGTGGCGGCGAAGGCCATACCCGCGATGGCGCCGGTCCTGTCCAGCTCTCCCGGATCAACCGTGACGTCCACAGAGCTTTCCCACAGGTCCAGGTTCGGCTCCACCCACAGTGTCACGGCGCCGCGATTGTCGGCCTCGCAGATCTCCTCCACCGTATCGGCCGCGTCCAGAAGGACGCTGAGGGCGACCTGCCCGTCATAGCGCGAGGTGTCAAACTCCAGGGCGACCTCGCTCGTGGCTCTCGCCGGAACCGTCACGGACTTTGTCGCCAGCTTCTTGCCCGTCTCCGGCCTGCCGGCGTAGAGTGAGACCTCCAGGCCCTCGGCGGTCTTCCCTCCATAGTTGCGGAGCGGGACGGTGATCCGGGCCGTGGCGCCCTGGGCCACCCGGGCCCGGGCGAGGCCGGGCTCGCCGGCGATGCCCGGCTCGGCGCGCTGCACCATGGCGGCAGGGCTCAGCAAGAGCAGTGTGGCGCCATCGGTCAGCGGGGCGCGGAGTGTCAGCATGCCGCCCTCGGCGGCGGGCACGGGCAGGAGCTTCGTCGGCGTCCCGGAGGCGTCGGCCGGGACCGCCAGCCATTGCCCCTCCGCGGCGTCCGGGTAGACGGCATCGACGTCGAAAGTCGCCCACGTCGTCCCGGGAGCGAGGAGCACTTTGATGCCCCCGTCGGCCGTGCGCTGAAGGCCGAGCGGCAGGCCGTCCGAGGTCTCCACCAGACCGGGGACGTTGCCCTGCACCGAAAGATAGTCCTCAGTGCGGATGCAGGTCACTAGAGGCGTGGCGCCGGGGTCCGCGGCCTGCTGCGCTCTCTGCGCCCGGTACAGCTCGATCTGCGGCCCTTTGGCGTAGAAGCCGAACTGTGGCAGGTTGTAGCTCTCCTCGCCCGTTTGCAGCGTCCACGGCTCCTGCCCGAAGTTCACCCACACCTCGGTGCCGTCGCCGAAGACCGTCTTCTGCACGGCTCGATCCTCGGTCACAAACTCGTGGCTGAGCATCTCCTCGAAGGCGATCTTCTCGTGCAGCTTGCAGGTATTACGGTAGCTCTCCAGCAGGCGTGCCCGGGTCTCGGGCTCATCCCAGCGGTAGCTGTACGGCTTGTTCACCCAGTACAGCGGCACGGTGCCGTACAGGACGTTGAAGGCATCCTGCTTGGTGCCCAGTTCCGGCGCCACCTCCTGCAGGTGGCCGGTGCTGTCGCCCCAGTACCAGGTGGAGACCACGCAGTCGTGGAACACCAGCTCCCACAGCGGGTAGCGGTTCTTCTCGCCCAGGCCCCATTCCAGGTAGTTGCGGCCGATCTCCTCGCGGCTCTGGGGCAGCTCGAGGCCGACATGCCCGGCGGGCCAGGAGTAGAACCCGCCGCTCTGCATTCCCTCCCAGTAGTCGAAATACGGCACGCCCCACCAGCGGCCGTGCTCGCCGCCGAGGACCAGGCCCAACTCGTGCCCCACGTACCGGGCCAGGTTGATCCGGGCCGCGCGATCCTCGGTGCGGTTCAGCCCGTGGGTCTCGCTGTAGCATTCGATCATCCCGCAGGCGGTGGTGACGTCCAAGAACCGCGCGTTGTAGGCGTGGCTCTCCAGCTCCGGCGGGATCCACCTGCGGGCAACCTTCTCAAACAGCGCCGTGCAGCGCTTCATGAATTGCTTGGGCGGATCGCCCTTGGTCAGCCAGGCCTTCTTGAGGGAACCATCCGCCTGCACCACGGCGTCCGTCTCCGTCTTGCAGTCCCCGTAGCGGCCGCCGTCGCCCTCGAACATATCCTCGTAGTTGTCGTAGACGCTGGTGAGGTATCCCTGGTCGATGATGGCCTGCATGTCCGCTTTCGCCGTAGGACCGTTGACGATGGCGCGGTCCATCCCGGCGGCCCTGGCCTCCCGGCAGAAGGCCAGGTCGCTGCGGCCCCAGATGTCCGGGGCCCCGGCGAGCCGGGCGATGGCCGGGCGGGTTCGCATCTTCTCCTTCTGCGTCACCAGTATCCCGTTGTCCGCGGCGTAGCGGCGGTAGCGTTTGCAGAGCGCCACATGGCCGCCGGCGGCGGAGAAGCTATAACGCACGGTGCGCGGCGCGCCGAAGGTGCCCTTGATCGGGTCGTGGTACACACCGGGAGCCAGCAGCTCTCTGCCGCCGCACAGACCGCCTTCCAGACGGGCCATGCCGTTGTCACAGGAGCTGGGAAGCTCCCACAGCAGCAGGTAGCCGATCTCGCCGTCGGTCAGGCCCACCCAGGGCATGTCCAGAGACGAGTACGTCGCCCACTGTCGCCCCTTCCAGCTCAGGTCCTCCGTGGGCACTCCAATACCGTTGCAGTAGGTGGCGGCAAGGATGCGGCCGTCGGCCCGGTCCAGCATGAGAGGGTGCAAGACCCCGAAGCGCCCGATGCTCTGTGCCGGATCGTCGGGAGTGACGGTGATGAGAAGCTCCGGGCCGTCGCCGTCCAGGGCGAAGATCAGTGTGGCGGGAATCGGTGCCGCGGTGGACTTGAGGTCGGTCTTGAAGGAAGCCCGGCCGGGGCTCTGCTCGTCAACCGGCGTCAAGACTCGCGTCGGTTCCGCGGGGGCCTGGGCAAGTGGCTTCCCGTCCTCGGCAACGAGAGTTGCCGACGCGAAGGTCTCCGTGTTGGAGTGCTGCCACCCGGCGGGATAGTAGAGCTGGCCCTGCCGGCCGTCCTCGCCGTCGCAGTCGTTGATCCCCAGGGCGAACCGAAGCCTGCCGCCGAGGCCCCTGGATGCCTCCCGGCCCAGGCGGCTCAGCGGGATGAAGGCCTCGATCGCGTAGCCACCGGCTCCGGGCTTCATCGCCGCCCGGATGTCCTCGGCCCCGCCGGAGCTGCTCCACACATTGCAGCCCCACTGTCCCGCCCGGATCGCGTACTGGGAGCCATTGAGCCAGAACTCGATGGAGTCTTTGTACCACCACTGGCTCTCATCGGCGGCGGGCCATACGAGAGCGTCATCGCTGACCTCCACACCCAGGTACAGGCCCGAGGGGTCCCACAGGACCCGCAGCGTGGCGCTGAGGTCCGCGGCGTTGTCCACCCTCTTGGCGTCGCCCAGCATCTGCGGGGTGATGGCCACTATCGCTCCCGCATCGCCCCAGTCGGACAGGTCGCCATCCACCACGGGAACCTGCGCCGCCCGGGGCACGGCAAGCGTCGCGCTCTGGACGGGGCCGCCCTCGGGACCCTGCCACAGGTACCCGCAGCGCTTGTCCAGCACCCGGTAGGTGCCGGCCCGAGCGTCGATATCCACCTGCAGACAGTCATTGGAAAGCGTCCAGACGTCGCCCTCGTGAGAGACTGTGGGCGCCGCCGCCAGAGGTGCCGCCACGATGGCGCCCAGGATCGTTGACAGGCAAAGCCGCGTCATGGTCATCAGCCTCCGATGCTTTCGGGCGTGCCGGGGTGCCCCTCGCGCCCGCAGCCGTTGTGCCGCCGGTAGGGTGGCTTGTCTGTCCTCCGTCGCCGGTTCACCATCCCGGTAGGCCGGGCCCGCCGCCCGCTACTGCTGTCGCGTCCCTATAGGTGCGGCCGAAAAGCCGTTCACAGCCGCGTAGGTCGGGCTTTCCAGCCCGACTCGGCG
>CAYRFY010000699.1:0-4163 GCA_964423635.1 uncultured Armatimonadia bacterium
AAGTGCCGCTTGGGCGAAGGAGCTCGCCATATCCCGGGGGATTCCTCGAGCTGCTCCCTCCGGGAGCCGACGCTCTCAGAATGACACTCCGCGGTGAATGTGGGCCTCTCGGCCGGACGTCTAGCCGGTGCCTTCGATCCTCGCCGCTATCGCCGCGTCGATACTGTCCTCGTCGGGGCCGATCTGTACGTCGCCGAAGAGATACCAGCGCTCCTCATGCTCAGCCGTATCCCCCGGCTCGAGGATCGTCAGTGGACCGAGGGTCTCCACCTCGAGAATCTGGTCGTTGGTGAACAGCTCGATGGCACAGCCCCAGTCGGGGTATTCGGCGTAGAGATCGTATTCGAAACGCTTGACGAACATCTCGCCATGCAGCACGTAGGCCAGCCAGCCGTCCTCGGCACTGAGCCCGAACTTGCAGCGCCGCTCCATGCCTGCATCCTGGCGCATACGGATGTATTTCTCGCCCCACGTCAGGCGCGGGTCGCTCATGTTCGTATAGGGCCAGAGGGTCAGGCGGCGGTTGGGCAGGAGCGAGTCGAACTCGCCCTGCGGCTGCGGGACGATGGCTTCGCCACCCCGGGCCATGACCGTCAGCGCCCACGGGGCCAGCTCGATGGCCCAGAGGCCCAGGTTCGTGATCCGGTGCACCACCCGAGCACCGTTGCCCGAACCGAGGAGGGATATCTCCATCTCCTTTTGCACCAGCGTGGACGGCTCGATGGCCTGGGTCAGGCGAATGGCTCCGTCGATCTCGGCCACACCCACCGGTGCATTGTCCGGATAGTACGAGCGTGGTTTCTCTTCAGGGGAGTGCCAGAGGCGGTGTCCGCCGTACAGCCGCCACTCATCGCCTCCGGTGAGGCCTTTGGTGTCCTCCATCACACCAAACAGGTTCTGGCCGCCGATGAAGCCGCAGTGGATGACCCGCGGGCCGATGGCTGTGGTGATGATGAGCTCGATCTGGTCGTTGCTTAGTCGGACGCAGTCCTGCCAGCCCTCGTAGGCTACTGTCTCCATGTGTGCCTCCCTGTGGCTCGTATCGTATGCGGCGTGGCCGGAATTCCGGCCGCATTTGTGGCGCGGCGACGGTGGGGACGGCCCGGCGGAGCGCAGCCCCCTCCTGCCAACGACCCCGGCGCCACGCCGGGCTATCCGCGGCCGTCGTACCATTCAAGGATCATCCGGTCTCGATGTCAACCACTTGCCCCGTCTGGGCCGACTGCAGCGCCCCCAGGCAAGTGGCGAGAACCGCGATGGACCAATCCATGCCGATGCACGGCGTCTCAGCGTGCAGGATACAGTCGGCCATGTGCGCGATCTCGGCGGCGAAGGGGTCGCGTCCGTCCTCTTGAGGGGAGGTGCGCACGTGGGAGGTGCCCGCCGCGCCGAACACCTCGGTGTGCCTGCCTGCGTCGGTCCGCCACTCCGCCGTCCCCTCGGTGCCAACAACGTACCAGCGCGTGTCGCCGCGGTAGCCCGGTGGGTCGAGCATGAGCTGGTTGAGCTCATAGACGCCCGTTGCTCCGCTGCGGTAGGTGACGTTGGCCACCAGGTAGTTGTCGGTCTCCAGCCGGTCGTCGGTGGGGTAATGGCCGATGCTCTGGGCATAGACCCGGGCCGGCAGGCTGCCGACGCACCAGGACATGAGGTCCACATAGTGCATGCCGTTGTGGACGAACTGTCCCAGGCTCTCGCGCTTGCGATAGAAGCTCTCCGCCGGATAGCCGAAGAAGCGCCCCTTCATGTGGTAGGCCGAGAAGACGGGCTCACCGATGCTCCGGCAGGCCTCCTTGAGCGCGATCCCCTCGGGGAACCACCGCATGCACTGGGCGACCATGAACTTCACCCCCGCCTGCTCCACCGCCGCCTTCATGGCGGCCGCCTCGGACAGGCTCATGGCCATGGGCTTCTCGCACAGGACATGCTTGCCCGTCCGGGCCGCGGCGATGGTGTTCTGGGCATGCAGGAAGTCCGGGGTGGCGATGTCGACGAGATCGATGTCTTCGCGCTGGAGCATGTCCTGCAGGCTGCTGTAGGGCGTGCCGCCGTAGCGGGCCACGGCCTGTTCAAGACCCCTTGAGTTGGCGTCACAGACGGCGACAAGCTCCACCTGAGGGAGCGAGGCGATGGCGGGCAGATGACTGCCCAGGCCGATGCCTCCTCCGCCGCCGGCGACGGCGATTCTGATCCTGTCCATCGGTGCCTCCGGTTGTGGGGTGGCGGGAGAGGACCGCCGCTTTCCCCGGTCATCTGCCGCCTGTGGTCCGGCGTCCCAGCACCGGATAGGCCGGGTCCTGGTAGCCTCTGCCGGAGTGCTCGCCGGGGGGGACCAGAGCGTCGACGGCCTGCTCGATCTCCGGGGTGACCACGACCTGCAGGGCGCCGAGATTGTCCTCAAGCTGCGCCATTGTGCGGGGGCCGATGATGGGCGCGGTGACGAGGTCGTTGGCCATGACCCAGGCCAGGGCGAGCTGCGAGGGCGAGCAGCCGGCGGCGGCGGCGATCCGGCCGACCTCCTCGGCCAGGGTGAAGTTGGCCTCCCGGTACTCGGTGGCGAGCAGGCGCGGGTTGCCCCGGCCGGCCCGGGAGTCCGCGGGCGGCGCCTGGCCCGCGCCGTACTTGCCCGTGAGGACGCCCCGGGCCAGCGGGCTGTAGGACACCACCCCCACACCCTCGGCGCGGCACAGAGGCAGAAGCTCCACCTCGATGTCACGGTTGGCCAGGTTGTACAGCGGCTGCACGGCGGCGAAACGGTCCCAGCCGTGAAGGTCCTGGATGCCCAGGGCCCGCGCCAGTTGCCAGGCCCAATAGTTGGAGCAGCCTACGTACAACGCCATCCCGGCGCGTACCAGGTCCTCCATCGCCCCGGCCATCTCTTCCAGCGGCGTGGTGACGTCGTAGGTGTGCAGATAGTACAGGTCGACGTAATCGGTGCTCAGGCGTTTGAGACTGGCCTCCGCCGCCTGACGGATGTGCTTGCGGCCACAGCCGGCATCGTTGGGGCCTTCGCGATCCACCGCCAGGCCGACCTTCGTGGCGATGACCACGCTGTCGCGACGGCCGGCAATCGCCTTGCCCAGCACCCTCTCGGCTTCCCCGGCGTTGTACTTGTCCGCGCAGTCGATGAAATTGATCCCCGCATCCAGGGCGCGGGCGATGATATCTATCGATTCCGCCTCCGGGGTGGGGCCTCCGAACATCATCGTCCCGAGGCAAAGCTGTGAGACCTTGACCCCGCTCTTGCCCAGCGTCCTATATTGCATCGGCCGGCCCACTCCTTCCGTACATCGTGCCTCACCGCGCCGCACGTAGCGGTCCATCGGTAGACTTCTCACACCGGGCGCCCTGTTCCTTCCGGCACCTGTGGGCGCGACACAAGCCCGTCATTAGCAGGGACTGTCGCCTCCGGCGCCGAACACTGAACTGAAGATGAGTGTGTGAAGACCAATCATGCCTGCACCGGAGGGTCGCAGAGCAGATGGATGAGCTGATTGTCCAGCAGATACCGAAGCTCGAACGGCCCACGATCGTCATGGGGCTCACCGGCTGGATGGATTCCGGCAGAGTGTCCACGGGAGCCATCGAGCACTTTGCCACCCAGCTCCACGGCGAGGGGTTCGCGCAGATCGACCCCATGGGTTTCTACATCTTCAACTTCCCGGTGGCGACAATTCCCGTCACCGTGGTCCTCGATGGCGAGGACGCGCAGGTGAGCACCATCAATCCCATGGAGTTCACCGCTATCTTCAGGCCCCACGCTCAGATCACCGACGGGGTGATCCGGGAACTGCGCACTCCCAGAAACGAGTTCTACGGCACACAGAGCCCCGAGCTGGTCTTGTTCCACGGCGAGGAGCCCCACATCCGTTGGGGAGCCTACTGTAATTGCATCCTCGAGCTTGCCGACCGTATGGCGACGCGCCGGATCGTGTTCGTCGGCAGCGTAGCCAGCCCCATCCCCCATACTCGAGTGCCGCGCATCCGCTGCTCGGCGGCGACGGAGGAGTTCGCCAGGTCGATCGCCGGCTCCGACGGCCGTCTCACCGACTATGAGGGCCCGGCGAGTCTGGTGACGTTTCTATGCAAGTACGGGCAGCAGCGGGGAGTGGATGTGGGCAGCATCGTGGTGGAGGTGCCGCACTACCCGTTCCTGGAGATGA
>CAYRFY010000700.1:0-4140 GCA_964423635.1 uncultured Armatimonadia bacterium
GCGGCGCCGGTGGCCCTGACGGGCCCACGGCGAGCGGCTAACGGCTGGCGGGCCTGGAGCCCCGCCGTCACGGTGGCTCTCGCCGGTGTGTGCCCACGGCCTGGAGGGTGCTCGGCGAGCGGCTAACCCATCCTCCTCCAAAGGAGAAACCCGACCCATGACCCGCCTCAGCGTTTTACCGCTCATCACCCTCCTTTACACCGGCGCTTTCGCCGGGCAGCTTGAGGATCCGCGCTGCCCCCTGCTCACGGTTCCGCGCCTGAACGCTGCCCCCACCATCGACGGTACTGTGGAGGCCGACGAATGGGCCGGAGCCGCCACCATTCCCTGCTTCACGCTGCTGCGCCGGGAGACGCTGATCGGCACCCAGCCTACGGTGCGACTGGCCTGGACCGACGAGGCTCTGTTGGTGGCGGCGCGGGTCCCCACACCGCCGGGACAAAAGGCCAAAGCCACCGCGGTGGACTGGGATGGCACGGTCTGGGCGGATGACAGTATCGAGGTCCATATCGATCCCTCCCACGGGCACGCCGAGAGCTACCAGTTCGTCGTCAATGCTCTGGGCACGAGGTTCGATGCCCACAGCGGGGACAAGGCGTGGAACGGGCAGTGGGCGGCGGAGGCGATCAATGAGGTGGGCCAATGGTCCTGCGAGCTGGCCATCCCCTGGGAGGAGCTGGGGCTGGGAGCTCCACGGGCGGGGCAGATCGTGGGCTTCAACGTGGCGGTGAACGCCGGCTGGCTGGGAGGTATCCTCACCTGGACCCCATTGGAGGCCAGCCTGCACGACCGCGCCCACTACGGCCACCTGCGCCTCGAGCCGGAGACGAAGGTGACGCTGACGGTGCTCGACCCTCGAAACCTGCAGGATGTCACGGCCACCATCGCGGGGGCCGGAGAGGTTGAGCTCACCTCCGCCCTGCTGCGCGGCCTCCCCGAGGGCGGGCAGGAGGCCATCGGGGGCGAGAGCCACACACTGCGGGATCACGGAACCTGCCCCCTGCCACTGGCCCTTCCCTCCGAGCAGGGGTTCCCACAGGTGGGTGCCTACACAGTGCGCTACCGCGGCACCGGCCCCGGAGGGCTGCTATTGTCCCAGCAGGCGGTCGTGGAGGTCGGACAGCCGCTGGCCTTGACCGCGCAGGCGTTCCTCAACGAGCAGTACCTGCTGCTCACCGCCACCCCGCAGGCCGCGGTCTTCCCTCCGGCAGAGACGGATATCTCACTCTCCATCACCGGCGGCAACGCCGCGACCACGCACGAGCAGCTCGCCATCGACCCCGCCACCGGCAAAGCCTCGCTGAGGGTCGAGGGGGCCGGAGTGCCGCCGGGCGAGGTGACTGTCGTCGCCGTGGCCACCCATCGCGAGACGGGCAAGAGCTTCCGCACGGAGAAGACCCTCGTCAGCCCCCTGCGGCCGGAATGGCTGGGCACGACGGAGGGGCTCAGCGATGAGGTGCCGGCCCCCTGGACGCCGCTGGAAGTCGAGGGTGATGCGGTCAGGCCCTGGGGTCGGACCTACCGCTTCTCCCGCTCCGTGCTTCCCACGGAGATCGTCGCCGCGGAGGCTTCCCTCCTGGCCGCACCCATCGCCCTGAGCGGCACGGTGGACGGCAAGGCCTTGCGCTGGGAGGGCGAGCCCACCGCCGTCGTCGGTGCGGCGCCTACGGTGGTTGCCCTCACCGGCGCCGCCAGGGCCGAAGGCCTGGCTCTGAGCGGCAGAGCCACCGTCGAATACGACGGCATGCTGCGCGTGGATCTCACGCTCACCCCGACCGCGGACAAGGCCACGCTACGCGACCTCTCTTTGGATATTCCCGTCAAGCCCGAGCACGCCAGGTACCTGTATCACTTCCCCGGCAAGTGGGGGAGCGTGGCCAACAGCGGCTATCTGCCCGAGGCCGGGTGGACCCATGGCTTCAAGCCCTTCGTCTGGCTGGGTGATGAAGACCGGGGCCTGTCGTGGTTCTGTGAAAGCGACCGCAACTGGTACCCACTGGATTCCGATACAGCGCTGGACATCGAGCGGGGCGAGAGGGCGACCGTCCTGCATTGCCGGCTGATCCAGGGCGAGCAGGAGATCACCGGCCCGCTGACCTACACCTTCGGCCTCGAAGCTACCCCGGTTAAGCAGCCGGAGCGCACGGTGTGGGACCTGCGCCTCACCCATCACGGCTCCTACGGGCTGGAGAGCCGGCCGGCCACCACCGAAGGCTCCATCCTCTACCCCGCCGAGGGGCACATCAATCCTGAGGAGGGCACCGTGGAGTGCTGGTACCGCCCGGCTTTTGGAAACACCGAGCGCGGCGTGCCCCGGGCCGACCGCAAGATCGCCACCAACTACAACATCTTCACCCTCAAGTGGGAAGATGACATCGCCGGTGGCAGCAACTGCGGCTTCTACTGGAATGCCCAGGTCCAGGGCCCCGTGGCCTGGTCGCGCAAGGAGAGCAAGGTGCTCACCAACCCCGGGGCTCAGTACGACTGGGAGCCCGGCCAGTGGGTCCACCTGGCGCTGACCTGGGGCGATAGAGTCCGCCTCTACGTCAACGGGGAGGTGGTGGCCGAGGCCGCCGATCCCGGCTTCATTCCGGGTCCGGTGGAGGACGGCCGGATCGTCATCGGCGGCGCCGCGGCCCTGGCAACCATCGACGAGTTTCGGATCCTGAATGTCGCCCGCGCACCCGCTCCCAACCCCGGCGAATATCGGCCCGATGGGAACACGCTGCTGCTGGACCATTTCGAGGACTACGGGGTGGCGGGCGCCACGACCCCGGGCACGGCGGACCGCAGCCTGCTCTTTGGGCCGGGCAAGTTCGGCAAGGCCGCCACGTGGGCGTCGGACGGCATGACGCAACTGGGCAAGCTCGCGGCCCTGGGAGTGCGTACCCTCTGCTTCCACGAGCACTGGTCGCCGTACCAGTCCTATCCGGCGGTGACCGAGGAAAACCGCCCGAAGCTGCGGACCCTCGTGGATGGTTGCCGCGAGAAGAAGATCGGCCTGCTGCTGTACATGTCCCGGCAGTTTGCGGATAACGCCCCGGAGTGGGAGCTGTACCATGAGGAGGTCTTGCAGACCCCGAATTTCGGCGCCTACCACAGAAAGCCCGAGCAAAGGGCCTATGTGGTGTGCTGGAACAGCCACTGGCGCGACTTCTGCCTGGACCATCTGGGCAAGCTCATGGACGAGTTCGGCCATGACGGCTGGTACCTGGACGGCCCCGAGTGGCCCATGGCCTGCGACAATAGGCACCACGGCTGCGGCTACGAGGCCCCGGACGGCACGGTCCGGCCCACCTGGGACATCTTCGCAACCCGCGAGTTCATGAAACGCCTGTACGTGCTCACAAGACAGCGCAATCCGCGGGGGCAGCTCAACATTCACAACTCCACGGTGATGGTGATCCCGACTCTGGGCTTTGGCACCAGTACCTGGGGCGGCGAGCAGATCGATACCATCAAGCCGCCGGTGAAGACCCTGGATATCCTGCCGATGGACGCCTTCAGAACCGAGTTCATGGGCCGCCAGTGGGGAGTGCCCGCCGAGTTCCTGGTCTACGACGGCCAGCCGTACTATGCCAGGGACGTTTTGGCCTACACGCTCCTGCACGGCGTCCTGATTCGCCCCGGCGGCGATGAGATGCTCGGCCGCGTCTCGGCGCTGTGGAAGGTAGACGACGAATTCGGCATCACGGGAGCCGAGATGCTCCCGTACTGGAGCAATGGCGACGTGATCCAATGCAACCCCGAAGGCGTCTACGCCACGGCCTACCGCAGGCCCGACAAGGGCGTTCTGCTGTTCGTCAGCAACCTCGGAGACGAGCCAGCGGAGGCGAAGGTGACGCTGAAGCTGGACCAGCTAAGCCTCGGCGCACAGGCGCAAGCCTGGGATGCGCTGACGGGCGAGGCGGTGCAGATGGACGGCGGCGCGATGAAGCTTGAGATAGGGAGCTGGGAGTACCGGGTGGTGAGGGTGGGGGGGAGGTGAGGGCGTGCCGTTGGTGGGGCGGGCTTCCAGCTCGACAGTGGTGGTTCGTGCCGATGCCATGAGCCTGGATTGAGATCAGGTTTTTTCGGTCAGGATATGCTGATATCAATGTTCTAAAGATATCAGAGACGATGAAGGAATGGCAAATACCT
>CAYRFY010000701.1:0-4136 GCA_964423635.1 uncultured Armatimonadia bacterium
CTCGAGCTGCTCCCTTCGGGAGCGGACGCTCTCAAAATGACATTCCCGGCGAAAGCGGGCTTTTCGGCAGCCGACGCTCTCTGAATGACACCCTCATGCCAAAGTGGGCTTCTCGGCCGCGCTTGTAGGGTCACAGGGCCGGCTCACATCGCGGGGCGCCGCACGGGGCAGGGCCTGGTTCAGCGAGGCAATCTCGGCCGGCCGCGGCCTGCCCGCGGGAGAGCATTGTGCGAGAACGACTGGTGCAGCGGGTCAACACCCGCGAGAGAGAGCAATTGCAGGAGGCGGGTGAGGTGGCGGCGCAACTGGGGTGCCGGCTGTTTGCCGCCGGCGGCTCGGTGCGCGACGTCATGCTCGCCCGCCCCATCGTGGACTGGGACCTGGTGGTCGAGGGCGATGGCCTGCGCTTTGCCGAAACTCTCGCCCAGAGGTGGAACGGCCGCGCCATCTGTCACGACCGCTTCCTCACGGCCTACGTGCGTCTCCCCGGTGGTGCCAGCTTCGATGTGGCCACCGCCCGGGAGGAGACCTATCGCAGGCCCGGCGCCCTGCCCCAGGTGACGGCGGCCTCCATCGAGCAGGACTTGTGGCGGCGAGACTTCTCGGTCAATGCCATCGCCGTGGCCCTGAACCCGGACGAGTTTGGGCACACCGTGGACCCCACCGGCGGTGTGGTCGATATCGAGAGCCGTCTGATTCGCGCGCTGCATGAGAAGAGCTTCTGGGATGATGCCACACGCATCGTGCGGGCGGTGGGTTTCGAGCAGCGCCTGGGCTTCGCGCTGGAGCCCCAGACGGAACAGTGGCTGCGGGGCGCAACCCGCGGCGGGGCCCTGCGTACAGTCTCCAGCGAGCGCCTGGGTGAGGCACTCTTGCCGCTTTTGGAAAACAGCATCGGCCCGGCGGTCCTGCGTCGCGCTCACGAGCTGGGGGCCGTGGAGGCTCTAGGCGCTCAGCGACTGTTTACCCGCCGCACGCTGCGTGCCCTGGATGAGGTTCCGGCGGCCCTGCCGGCCCTTGGGGAGGCCGGGAACCCGACCTACAGGGCGGTGGCCTGCCTGACGACCATGCTCCTGGAGCAAGGCGCCACCGCCGACCGGGTCTCGGAGCGCCTGCATCTGACGCGCCCCATCGGTCGCGAGCTGCGCTCCGCCCAGCGCTTCATCGGCTACCATGCGGCGGGGCTGCGGCCGGCAAGGAGGCCCGGAGACCTGTGGTACCAGCTCCACGAGGCCAGCTTCGGCGGCATCGTCGGGCTGTGGTTGGCCTGTGACGAGACCGAGCACAGACAGGCTCTGGTTCGTTACTGGCGAGAACTCAGATACGCCAAGCTCGATATCGCCGCCGCCGATCTGCAGGCCGCGGGCTACCGTCCCGGTCCCAGTTTCGGCGAGGCCATTCACTGCGCGATGCGGGCGAAGCTTAACGACGGGCTGGGCAGACTGGAGCAGTTGGCTCTCGCCGAGGGTCTTCTGAACCAGACCGACCGGCTCCACACATAGAGAGACCATTAACATGCTGCTGGATACCCTTCTGGGTGGACCCTTCAACCCTCAGGCCATCATCGCCGGGTTGATCGCGATCACTATCGCGCTCACCGTACATGAATTCGCCCATGCTTACCGGGCGGAACAGGCCGGCGACCCGACCGCAAGATCCATGGGTCGCGTCACTCTCAATCCGCTGGCCCACTACGACCCCATCGGCAGCACCATGATCCTGCTGTTCGGCTTCGGCTGGGGCAAGCCTGTCCCCGTCAACCCCTATCGCTTCCGCAATCCACGGCGCGACCAGGTGATGGTCTCCTTCTGGGGCCCTCTATCGAACCTCATCGTCGCCGCCGTCATCGCGATCCCTCTGCGCCTGGGCCTCGGGGGCGACTACAAGAGTATGCTGTTTATCATCCTCCAGGTTCAGGTCTACCTGGCCCTGTTCAACCTGATCCCTGTGCCGCCTTTGGACGGCTCCCACATCCTCTCGGGCCTGCTGCCGATCGCTCAGGCCCGGCGCCTGGACGCGATTTACTCCCAGTACGGAATGCTCCTCTTGATCCCGGCATTCCTCATCGCCGGCCGCCTCTTGCCGGTTGTTGCGAACCTGCTCTACGCCATCCTGATCGGATAGGGGGAGGACGAGGGCCGGTGAACAGACGAGGCGGGCACGCTCGGCCATCCATATCCACGCTCATGTCACCAACCAAACCACTTGCCAACGAGACCGACACGGCGCAAGATGATGCCGGCCGGTTCACGGGGTACCCGGTATCCATCGAGGTCTTCGAGGGGCCGTTGGACCTTCTGCTGCATCTAGTGCGCCGCCGCGAGGTGGAGATCTCCGAGGTCAAGGTTTCGCTAATCACCGACGACTATCTGCGCTATCTGGAGACCATGTCGGTGATCAACGTGGACCTCGCGGGCGAGTTCCTCGTCATGGCCGCGAACCTGATCTGGCTCAAATCCCGGGTGCTCTTGCCCCGCGACGACGCTCCGGAGCAGGAGGAGCTGGAAGAGGAGGAGTTCGTCCACAGCGAGGAGGCCCTGCGGCAAAGGCTGGAGGAGTACCGGTCGTACAAGGAGGCCTCCAAGCTCCTGGCCGAGGCCCACGAGATGAGACAGAAGGTGTTCCTGCGCCCGCTATTGGAGGACGAGGAGATCGGCGCCGGCTACGTACCCTTGGAGGACGTGTCGCTGTTCGACATGGTCGCGGCGCTGCAGGAGATGCTGCAGAGGACCCGGGAGACCCCGCCGGCCATCGTGCGTACTCCGGAACTCACGGTTGCCGACTGCATCGAGGACGTTGTGTTGAGGCTGCGGGGTGCCCCGCAGTGTCGGTGCAGCTTTGTGGACCTCGTCGACCTGCCCACCACCCGCGTCGTGGTGGTCCTGATCTTCCTCGCGGTGCTGGAGCTCATCCGTCGCCGCCGCATCCGCATCTTCCACGGTGAAGAGGCCCCGCAGCTTGTGGTGTCGCTGGTGGAGTAGACGCGAGAGAAGGCCGGGCGGGGCGAGGCCGGGCCACGGGCGACCGGCCGCCGGCAGGGCGTCCCGGGGCAATAGAGGTGCGGCCGAAAACCCCGCATTCGCCGGGAATGTCATTCTGAGAGCGTCCGCTCCCGGCAAGAGCAGCTCGAAGAATCTCCTGGCATTCAGCGGGATTCTTCGCCCAAGCGGCGCAAGCCCGGGCCTGCGCCGCCGACGCTCCAGAATGACAGGAACCGGGCCGGCCAGACTTCTCGGCCGGACTTCTAGACAACGGCCAGACCGGGGAGTACCCCTCAGGTAATGAACGACAACGACCATCTGGTAAACGCACTGGAGTGCCTGCTGTTCGCGGCCAAGGAGCCCGTGCCTGTGCAGCGGCTGGCCGACGTGCTCGCCGTTGATGTCACTTTGCTGCCGGGCCTACTGCAGGAGCTGGGGGCGCGGCGCGAGGGGACCGGGCTTGACGTGGTGCAGCTCGCGGGCGGCTACAGCCTGGCCACCAGGCCGGACTATGCCGACTACGTGCGCACGCTCCTGGAGCCGGACCCGGAGCGGCTGTCGGTCCAGGCCCTGGAGACCCTGGCCATCATCGCCTACCGCCAGCCCATGACCCGCCCGGAGATCGACGAGGTGCGCGGGGTCAACTCCAGCGGCGCCGTGGCCAGCCTGATCCAGAAGGACCTGGTTCGCGTGGCCGGACGCAAGGACGCTCCCGGTCGTCCCTTCCTGCTGGAGACCACCCCCCACTTCCTGTCCCTGTTCGGACTCAAGGACCTCGACGACCTGCCCGACATCGGCGAGCTGCGGCGCGCCATGGAGCAGCAGGGCCTGGCGATCGATGATGAGCAAATCCCGGATGACTTCTCAGCTCAGACTCAAGATGAAGCGAGCCCGGGGGAGGACAGCGCCCTTTCCGAAGAGAAACTTGACGGGACCGTGGGGGAGACACAGGAGATCACCTACGGCTCCGGATAGTGCGCTCAGACGTGCCGATCGACGGGCCGCCCACCGGTGGCCCCGCGGACTGTACCCTGACCCTGGGGGGCGCGGCCGAAAAGGCCACATTTGCCTGGGAGTGTCATTCTGAGAGCGTCCACTCCCGGTAAGAGCAGCTCGAGGAATCCCCCGGCATTCAACGAGATTCTTCGCTATCTC
>CAYRFY010000702.1:0-453 GCA_964423635.1 uncultured Armatimonadia bacterium
TCCACGAGTGCAGAGAATTACTTGATTCGCTCGACGGTGTCGTGCGGCCGCAACTGCTGGCTCAACTTCAGGAGATCGACCCATTTGTGTCCGGTCCGCTTGCAGGCACCGTTGTAGAGGTTGAAGCCATCAACATAGACCCAGCAACGCATGGCAAACCGACCCCGTATAAAGAGGAAGCCACTCTTTTCAGAGTGGCCTCCAGCCTACGCTGGTGACGTAGGCGGGTTTACATAGTGTCAGACTATGATAGCGGAAGACCAGTCAGATGTCAATGCCATCATCGAGCTCAGGACGACGGGGGACCCACGCGGGCGGGGACTCACGGACGCCTTCGCTCACCCTCGACACCACTCCTCAGCTCCTCGAAGGCCCTGACCTGCTCGTCCTCCGTCGGCAGTGCTCTGATCCGCCTCAGTTGGCGTTCGGTGAAGTGGCACTTCTCCTCGTGGA
>CAYRFY010000702.1:463-4122 GCA_964423635.1 uncultured Armatimonadia bacterium
CCACGATCGGGGCGGGGAGGTCGAGGATGCCCATGATCTGGGTGACCCGGGCACGACTCATGCCGAAGCGGCGGGCCAGCTCGGCCCGGTTCCTGACCTCGCCGGACGCCAGCAGCCGCTGGAACTCGAATGCCACTGGAACGACCGCAGGGCGGCTCAGCTTGCGTTTCTGGGGTGGGGGAAGGTGTTCGACGCTGCCCGTCGAAAGAGGGAATGTTGACCGGATGATGAGGTTCTCGCAGTTGTCCGTGATGGGGAGCCAATGACCTCTTCAAGCGCCGTCCCTCTACTCAAGAGGGACGGCGCTTTGCCTTTGCCACCAACCCCAGTCCCCCTACCCCAAACACACGCACAGCACCCAGTTCCACCGAGAACGGCTTACTCAATGCACCGCAACACGATCTTGCCGCGGGTATGCCCTGTCTGGATCAGCTCGTGGGCCTGCCGGGCTTCCTGCAACGGAAGGACTGTGCCCACGTCGGGCCTCAGCATCCCTTCGTCCACTAGCCCGGCAATCCTGTTCAGGAGATCGCCGCCGGGCTTCGCGCCGGCGTAGGCACCGCGCAGTCCCCGCCTTGCAGCCTCCGGGCCGGGCGTTGGATTCGCGCAGATCGAGACCTGAATCCCGCCGTCCTTGAGAACCGCCCAGGAACGCTCCATCGTCTCCCGGGCCAGCACGTCGGTCTCGTCGTCCGCCTCCCGGGGAACCGCGTCCAAAACCACGTCCACCTCCCGCACGACGGACTCGAACGCGGTGGTCCGGTAGTCAATGAACTCATCGACACCGAGTTCCCGGAGGAACACTTCGTTCCGTGCCGATGCCGTGCCGACCACGTGGGCGTGTCGCCACTTCGCCAACTGGACGGCGATGTGCCCGACGCCGCCGGCGGCCGCGTGGACGAGCGTCTTCTGCCCGGCGTCCAGGCCCCCAACCTCGAACAGGGCCTCCCAGGCGGCCAGGGCGGCGACCGGTAGGGCGGCCGCCTGTACGTGCTCCACAGATGCGGGCTTCCGGCCCAGATTGTGCACCGATGCGACGACATACTCCGCGTATCCGCCCCCAAAGCCGGTCATGCCGTAGACGTCGTCGCCAACAGCGAACTCCGTGACGTCGGCCCCGGTCTGCACCACCACGCCGGAGACCTCGCAGCCGGGGATGAACGCGAAGGTCTGCTCCAGCCGGAACCGCAGGCCCGCGCGGATCTGCCGGTCGGCGGGGTTCACCCCCGCCGCGTGCACGCGGACGAGGATCTCGCGCGGTCCCGGCTGTGGCGTCGGGGCGTCCTCGTAACGGAGCACTTCGGGTCCGCCGTAGTCGTGGTATCGGACGGCCTTCATCATTCGTCGCTCCCTATGCAGTACAGCCGGGATGAAGTCCGGATCAGCAGGCGGTCGCCCGCCACCGCGGGTGTGGCCAGACACAGCTTCTCGAGCGTGTTCGTGGCCAGGAGCCGGAATGTGGGCCCCGACTGTGCGAGATAGGTCTCGCCGAAGCTGAGCTGCTCTTGATGTGGGTGCGCGGCGGCACCGCCTGGTGAACCTGGGTTTCCAGAGCCTCGCTCCGGTGTTCAGGTCGTAGGCGAGCACCAACCAGCGGTGTTCGCCACGGCCGGCAAGATCCTTGCCCAGCTAGAAAGCGCCTTCCGGCTGCTCCCTGCCCTGGGCGTCCACCGCGGTGGTGAGGAAGACTCGGTTCCCCGAGACGATCGGGCTAGACCACGCCAGGCCCGGCACGTCTATGCGCCATACCACATTCGTCGTCGTGTCCCATTCCGTTGGGACTCCACCGGTTCTGGGGTCTTGGGCTATGCCGCCGCCGCGGGGCCCGCAGAACTGCGGCCACTCGCGTTCGTATCCGGCGAACGCCATCCCGACGCATCCCGCCACCAGGAATCCGACACAGATGCGAAATCGTGCTTGGCTCATCATCTTGGCCCCGCAAGCAAGAGTAGGCCTGCTCCTCGGGCGATCTGGCGCTGAGCGGGTTGCGCGGCCGGAAGATGCCCTGCCTCACTGCTTCTGCAGGACATACGCTACTCTATCCCGTCCAGACATGCGCTCCGAACCATGCGGGAGATGATGGGCTTCCGAAGTTGGCTGTCCGCTGGCCTGCGCCGCCTCCGGCCGGGCTCCTCTACTGCGCGCTGTGGGCGATGATCGCCCCAAGCAGCGCTTCCCCGATCACCGACATCCCCTTGTCGCCCGGATGGTCGACGATGACGCCGGTGAAGAACTTCTCCGCGCCGGCGAGGTTTGCCGGGTCGGCGCCGAACGTGCTTAGGTCCACGAACACCCGGTGCGACGGGTCCTCGGCGCACACCTGCCGCTTGATGTCGTCGATCTCGGGACGAGGTCCCAGGACCAGGCCGGTGACGAAGATGTGCGGGTCACTGCTGGCCTTCAGCCCGGCCATCAGTGTCTGCAGGGCGGCCTTGAAGGGCCCGGGCGCGAAGGTGTCTGCCGGCACGTTCTCCCCGAACTGCAGCAGCACGATGTCCGGCTTCTGGTCGATCTGCGGCTGAAGCGCAGCGCTTTGGTAGGTGGCGTATTGACGCTCGATGATGTCGGCGACGTTCAGAATGTTGGCGTTGGAGGTGATGACGGAGCCATCGGCGGCATGCTGCGTCGGGTCCGGGGGGATAAGCTCCATGTGTCCGCCTGTGCGGGCATCAATACCGGCTGCGACGATGTGGATGTAGTCCTTCTCGGGCACGCTGGCGGCCAGGCCGCAGTTGTTCGGCCAGCCATCCTTGGGCGACGGGGGGATGAGGGTGATGCTGTTGCCCAGGACAAGGATGCGATCGGCCTTCATGTGGCCGAGAGTGGCACCGGCCTTGCCGGCCTCCTGGGCGCTGCAGCTACATGCCGGCACACAGCCGCAGACCAGCGTACTCGGGATCAGGGACAGTTCGAACATATTGGCGTAGCTCATCAATGGTTCGCACCTCTGTGGTGGGCAGTCTGGAGGCCTGAGCGACAGGCGTAGCTTCGTCGAAGAGTGACGGTCGGCCTGCGCGGCCTGCGGGGCGCTGTGGCAGGCGCATTTGATGTGGCGTTCCGGGGACACTATACACAGCCCTCGGCGCGGCGGACGTCCGGGCGCCACGCTCCCGCGAATGCCCCGCGTCGCGCGCGGTTGTCCCCGGAGTCTGCCGAGGGCAGCACGGCGTGGACCCGCGGACCATGTGGCCTGCGGCCGCGAGCAGGAAGGAGGCTGGCCAGGGTGGGCGAACCATGCCGGTTGGGAGCGTCCACGAGGCCGGACCGTGCATGGGGCCGACGGGCGCTTGCCCGCGCGCCTGAGCGCCAGTGTGACAAGGAGCAACCGGAATGCATCGACTTCAAGTCGTCCATCTGACCCGATGGCGGCCGCGTCACGGTGGCGTGCTTGCCGCTGTCATCGCGGCGGGATCTCTCGTGCTTGGGTTGGCCGCCACTGCTTCGCGCCCCGGTCACGGTGGGACGCTGTCTGCTCTCATCGCGGCGGGAGCCCTCGTGCTCGGGTTGGCCGCCACTGCGCGGTGCCAGCCCGAGGCAGTGGAGATCGTCGCCCGGGATTTCCAGCGGGGTGACGCCTCGGTACTTGCCGCTTACGGTGAGCCGCTATCCATCGGGGGCCTGTGGGCGGAGTATGACTTCGAGATCACCACCGGAGGCAA
>CAYRFY010000703.1:0-4119 GCA_964423635.1 uncultured Armatimonadia bacterium
ATCTTCATCATCTTCTCATGCTGCTTCTTGGCCATGGCGCGCATGATGATCTCCGCCTGTGGCATGGAGAATCCCGCCACGTCCGAGGCCACGCGCATGACCTGTTCCTGGTAGAGGATGACACCGTAGGTGTCGCCCAGGATCGGCTCCAGCTTCGGGTGCAGATAGTGCGGGGGTGTGCCGTGGCGGCCGGCGACGAACTCCGGGGCCGAGGCCATCGGACCCGGTCGATAGAGGGCCACCAGGGGCACGATGTGCCCGAACTCCGAGGGCTTCAGCTCCCGCAGGATCTGGCGCATGCCTTCACTCTCAAGCTGGAACACCGCCCCGGTATCGGCCCGGGACAGCAGCTCGAAGGTCTTGGGATCATCCAGGGGGATATGGAGCATATCCACCGTGATGCCCCTGGAGCGCTGCACGGCCTTAACGGCATTCTCGATGATCGTCAGCGTCTTGAGGCCCAGGAAGTCCATCTTCACCAGGCCGACATCGACCACGGGGTTCATGGAATACTGGGTGGTGACGGTGCCGTCCTTCTCACCCCGGAGCGGGACGTAGTCCGTCAGAGGGCCGTCGGAGATGACCACGGCCGCCGCGTGTACCCCGGCGTGGCGGGTGATGCCCTCCAGCTTCATGGCCGTCTCCAGCAGTGTCATGACCTCCGGGTCCAACTCGGCCCGGGCCTTCATGTCCGCATCGCTCGCGAGCGCTTCGGCGATGGTCATGTCGCCCGGCTGGAGCTTGGCGATCTCGTCGATCCTGGCCTGCTCCATGCGCAGCACGCGGCCGGAGTCGCGGATCGCGGCCTTGGCCTGCATCGTGTTGAAGGTAATGACCTGGGCCACGTGGTCCCGGCCGTACTTCTCCTTGACGTAGTCGATGATCTCCTCCCGGCGCTCATCGGGGAAGTCCAGGTCGATGTCGGGAGGGCTGGCGCGCTCTGGATTGAGCATGCGCTCGAAGATCAGATCGTAGTGGAGGGGATCGATTTCGCTGATGCCCAGCAGATAGGTGACGATACTGCCTGTAGCCGAGCCGCGGCCGGGACCCACGAAGATGCCGCGTTCTTTGGCCTCGCGGATGAAGTCCCCCACGATCAAGAAGTAGCCCGAGTATTTGCAGTGGGAGATGACGCCCAGCTCGTAATCCAGGCGTTCGCGGGCCTCTTCAACTCGGTTCGGGTACCGCTCGGGCAGCTTCTCCTCACAAAGCTCGCGCAGGTAGGTGTCGACGGTATGGCCCTCGGGCATGGGGAACGAGGGCAGCATCAGATTGCCGAACTCCAGCTCCAGATTGCACCGCTCGGCCACCTCGACGGTGCGATGGACCGCGGCGGCCTGCTCGGGAAAGACCTGGAGCATCTCCTCCTCGGACTTGAGGTAGAACTCGTCGGTCTCGAAGCGTAGTCGGTCCGGGTCGTCCCTGAAGGCCCCGGTCTGGATGCACAGCAGCACGTCGTGGGCGTCGGCATCTTCCCTGGCCGTGTAGTGCACATCATTGGTCGCTACCAGGGGAATCCCAAGCTCGGCGGAGAGCTGCACCTTGCCCGCGACCACCTTCTTCTCATCCGCGTAGTTGTGATCCATGATCTCCAGGTAGACGTTGTCCGCCCCGAAGACATCGACAAGCCCCTCGACGTACTGCCTGGCCCCGGCCAGGTCGTCATTGCAGATTCGCTGACCGCACCAGCCCGCCTGGCAGGCGGTGAGGGCGATGAGGCCCCGGTGGTACTGGGCCAGCAGCTCGGTATCCACTCGGGGCTTGTAGTAGAACCCCTCGAGGTTGGCCGCCGAGACCAGCCGCATCAGGTTCTGATAGCCCTCGTAGTCCTTGGCCAGCAGGACGAGATGGCCCATATTGCGGTCCAGACTCCCGTCGCGATCCAGCCGCGTCCGGGCCGCCACGTACACCTCGCAGCCGATGATCGGCTTGACGCCCACCTCGGTGCAGGCCTGGTAGAACTCGATGGCCCCGTACATGGCACCGTGGTCGGTGATGGCCAGGGCCGGCATCTGCAGCTCGGCGGCGCGGGCCGCGAGCTGCTCGATCCGGCAGGCGCCGTCGAGCAGGCTGTATTCGGTGTGCACGTGGAGGTGAGCGAAGTTGGCGGGCATGCTGGGCTCCGAATGGACAGGAGGGTCTGCGCGCCACCGTGGCGCGGGCGATCGTCAACTGGCGGTAGCGGGTGCGAAGACCGCCCGGCCGGACATGGGTTCGGGTCACGGAGGGGGGCCGTGACCACCGTCGCCGGGCGCGGCGCCACCGGTGAAGTGTCGGCAATGGCCGAAGCGCCCGGCGGAGAAGCCGGGACGTGGGCGAGGACTGCGGTGGAGTGGTGCGGATCGATGGCCGCCCCACGGCGCGGAGAGCGGAGCAGATCGGGCAAAGCCGCGCGAGTCTGTCCCGGCGCTCCTGCGGGCGCGGGCGTCTTTCGGCAGAACTCCTGCACCCCGCAATAGTGGGGTCCCCGCGACCCCGGCGGCTTCCAGGATGCCCGTGGGCGAGCTCCCGCTTGCGATGGCACCACCCGGTTAGAAGGGGTTGCCGCCTTGGCCTCTCAGGTGGCGTTTTCGTCCCCGCCGGCGGGTGTCTCCGGCGCAGAGCCGGCCGCCGGGGCCTTCCCCTTGGCGCCGGCCTTGCCGGCCTCCGGACGGGCACCCGTGGAGTCCGCCTCCGCCGGCGTCTCGCTCTTCGCTTCGCC
The DNA here is from genome assembly GCA_964423635.1 of uncultured Armatimonadia bacterium. GTDB lineage: Bacteria > Armatimonadota > Zipacnadia > Zipacnadales > JABUFB01 > CAYRFY01. Next base: position 2,702 of record CAYRFY010000703.1, read on the forward strand.
TTCCGTGGGCGCGGCCTTTTCGGCGGCCGCGGATTCGGCGCTCTCCTCATCCTCGGTGGCCTCGGTCTCAACGGCCGGCGGAGCCGCCTTCAGCTCGGTCCCCAGGCGGTTGAGCACGTCACTGAGGTTATCCAGTTCGGCCAGGACGACCGACCAGGCATTGCGTGCCATGGCCTCCTGAGCGCCGCGCACACCCCCCTCGGCCTGGATGAGTATCAGCAGGGTGGCCTCGGATGAGCAGGTGCTCACCAGGCTTTCCATGGCCTTGAGGGCGTCCTTGTAGTCCCCGCCGTCCACCTGCTGCTTGGCCTTCTCAAGGGGCTTGGCGATGTCCGCGGGCACCAGCGGGGCGTCGGGGGCGCGGAGAGCCACGTCCAGCGCGGCAAGCAGCGAGGCGGAGGCGACGTCGGCTTCTACCCCGCCCGCGGAGCCCTGGAGCGCCAGGATGCCGCGTTCCAGAAAGACCCTGATCTGCGCCGCCGGGGCCTCGGCCAGCATGACGCCGATTGTGGAGCGCAGGCGCTTGAGCGCACCGGCCGTCTCATCCCTGAGCTCTGACTGCGCGGCGCGGCGCGCGGCTACCAGGAGCGCCCGGGCTACGTTGTAGTCGCGCTGGAGCGGGGAAGGTCCCATCGCCTGGGCCTCCGCACCCTTGCGCCGCTCGATCTCCTTGGCTAGCCCATCCAGCGTGCTGCCGGTCTTCTTCTGGTAATCGAGGATGCCCTCGAGCAGCTCTTTCTGCTCGGGGTCCACGGACGCGACCGGCGTCTGTGTGGCTTCCGGCGTCTTCTCCGCCGGCAGGGGTGCGTACTTGCAGCCGCACAGCACCACGACGAGGAACATGAGGCTGAGGTAGAGTAGGTGACGCAAGCGGCAGGCCCCCCTCTCGACATGCACCCTGTGCGACCACGGGAAGCGGACAATCCAGCCCTTCCCGGGGCGCCGAGCGCCTGAGACGATGGGGCGATTATACGATACGGCAAGGGGAGAAGGCAAGGCGGGAGGACGGTGGGTGTATCAAGTCTGTATAGCTTTGGTCCGGACAAGCTGACACCGCGGACAGCTTTCGTGTGGGCCGCTGCGGGAGATGATGAGAAGAGCCGGTGAGGACGGCACCATGGCGCCGTCGCGGGCGTTGGCCCAAGCCCTCTGGCGGCACCCGCTCAGGCGGCCGCGCGGATGAAGGCCGACATGACGGTGGTGGCCCGATCCGGGACAGGCCCCCGCCGTCGTTCGAGGACAGAAGCATGGCCCAAAGCCCCTCATTCGCATGGAAGTGTCATGCTGAGAGCGTTCTCTCCCGGATAGAACAGCTCGAAGAATCTCTCGGGATATCGCCAGATCAACCCTCAGGATGACATCCTCACGGCAGGCCCGGCTCCACGGCCGAACTTCTAGCGAAGCTTCGCCTCAAACCG
>CAYRFY010000704.1:0-501 GCA_964423635.1 uncultured Armatimonadia bacterium
CTGTGCGTGGCGGACAAGACCGCCCGGGGCTTCACGGTCCGGTTCGCCACCCCGGCGCCTGCGGGGGGGAAGGCAGACTGGCTCATGGTGAGGTAGCGCTCTTGAGGCGCGGGCTTCGGTCCGCGATGGCTGTTCGGGCAGGGCACCGCCGGATCGAGCCCTCCGCGCCGGCTTCTTGCCCCGGCCGCGAAGCGCAGATGGCTCACGATAGAGGAACCTGAGGCGGGCCCACAGCGATCCCGCGGCCTTCGGCGTGCGGCTCGTGCTCATCCACGGGAAGGGCGACCGGGATGCGGTGCGGAATGCTTTCGCGGACCGACACGGCGCCCTGCTCAGTGCTCGTGGTGGGGTGCCGGCCGTCCTCGCCGCGTGCGCGCGGGATCAGCAAGAAGACGCGCGCCGGGGCGGCCGGAGTCGGCGCAGCACCCGACCACAGGCTTCGCTCTCTTTGTAGCACCCGGCTCTCTCCGGGGCCCCCCGGCCCCGGCCGCCGCCGCGGGC
>CAYRFY010000704.1:511-4108 GCA_964423635.1 uncultured Armatimonadia bacterium
CAGCGAGATAGCGAAGGATCTCGCTATATCCCAGGAGATTCTACGAGCTGCTCTTCCCGGGAGCGGACGCTCTCAGAATGACACTCCCATGCGAATTCGGACTTTTCGGCCTGGGGATAGGCGCGCAGTGGCCGGCAGGCCCGAAGCCACCCTGGAGGGTTCCCATGTTGCGGCACATCGCAGGCGCTCTTGTTGTGATCTCAGCGATCTTCACCGGCGCTCAGGCGGCCCCGCCCCTGAGCGGCAGGCCCTTCATCTACGTCATCGACTACAGCGACCGCTGGGTGACGGACCCCGCGGCGACCGAGAGGCTGGGGCCGGAGCCGCCGGACATCCTGCACATCGGCAAGGCCGTGCCCGTCACCCACAGTTGGGGACCGATCCCCTACATGGCCGGGGAGAACCAGGACACCGGTGGCAAAGGCCACACCCTGAACCTGGAGTCGATTCGCCTGCTGTCTCCCGAGGAGCTGACCGCCAAGATCGAGCAGATCGAGGCCGCCGTGCAGCGCCTCCACGACGCCGGGGTACCCCTTGTCCTGCCCTACATCTGCTTCTACACCATGGCCGGCGACCATGAGTCACGCCGGGGCCTGTGGGCCTTCTACGACCGCTGGAGCGACTATGAGCGCTGGCTGGGGCCGCGCCCGGCCACCGATCCCACCGACTGGATCCTGCGCGACCTCCAGGGCAAGCGCATCGACCCGGCCTACGGCTACACCCCACCCTACTTCGAGCCCCTCCACCGCTACGGGGCCTGCCCGAACAACCCCGGCTGGAACCAGTTTTCCCGCGCCATCGTCCGTCTGATCGCCGAATGCGGGTATGACGGGACCTTCGTGGACAACTCCTGCCACGGCGGCGACGGCTGCGCCCACTGCCGGGCGGCCTTCGCCGCCTGGGTGCGTGAAGCGTTCAGCGCGGAGGACCTGCGCCGGTTCTGCGGCGTGGACGACGTCGGCCCTATCGAGCTGGATAACAAGGCCCTCGCTCCGGTGGTGGCTCGATGGCACACCGTTGTGATCCGTGACCGCCTGGCCATGCTGAGGCGCGCCGGGCAAGAGGTCAAGCCGGGGTTCCTGGTGTTCCCCAACTCCGGCGGCTACCAGCGGACGGTCGTGATGGGGGACGGCTGCGACCTGCACATGCTCGAGAATACCGAGCCCCCGGGCTGTCTGATGGCCGGAGAGGTCCCCGATGACCCGCGGGCGCTGATCGAGGTCCGTGACGGCTCTGGGACCTCGATGGCGCAGCTTGGCTACAGCGTCGTCCACGACGAGGTGTTTTCCGAGGTCACGGCGACGGTGGGCTATCCGGAGGTCTGCCCGCCCGCCGAGGAGGTGCGGCTCTCCCTGGAGGTGCTCACGGTGGGCGCCAGCAACCTCGACGGCGACTGCCTGCAGGCCCCAGTCCTGCGCCTGATACACCTGGAGACCGGGGCCACGGAGGATGTCGCGCTGGGTCCCGAGCCGGGGGTGGGCGATCCGAGGCAGGTGGCGGGAGCGCGCCGGCCACCCGTGACGCTCAGCGGCACCTGGACGCCGCAGGCTACGGGCTCGTATGCGGTGGAGCTGCGGTATCTGTACACAGACGCCGAGCATCTGGACGTGGCCGACCGCGTGCCGATCTCCGACCGGCTGGGGGCGCAGGACGCCTACCGGGTGGACCTGGGCGGTCTGGGGTGCACCTACAACGCGCGCTGCCGCACCATTGCCCTGGTCAACGACGTGACCCGCAAGGGAAGCGAGCGCATTCAGGAGCTGTGCCTGGCCCAGGGAGCGGCCAGTGGCGGGCGGTTCTCGCCTCACAGCAGCGGGGAGCCGCGGGCCAAGTACACCCGGTTCTTCCGGGCCTACGGCGATCTGGCCGCGGGTCTGGCGCCCTATGGTTCCACGACGCTACTGTACTCCTACTGGGGGCCCAATCCCGGGGAGGTCGGGCGGAACAATACCCAGACGATCCACGAGTACCTCTCCTCCCACCACATCCTGTACCGCACGCTGCTGGACAGGGATCTGGAAGCTTCGGACCTGGACGGGGCCGGCGGCGAGAGTCTCGTGCTGGTGGCCCGGGCGTATGAACTGACGGAGGAGCAACTGGCCGCCCTGCGCCGGTTCATCCTCGAGGGCGGCAAAGTGATCCTGGGCGACCCGGGGGCCACGATCAACTTCCGCCCGGCGGCCGAGGCGCTGGACGTTGGGGCGGAAGCGATGGGCGTCTGGGACTGGGCCTCGCCTCCGGACCTCGGCCCGCAGATCGCGGCCACCCGCGGCAGGTTGCGGGGTGTGCGCTTCACGGCCTTCGCCACGCCCTCCACGCGGCCGGACAGGGTGGTCCTGCATGCCGTGAACCATAACGTCTGCCTGGTAGGGGAAAAGCTGGGGCAGGTCACCACGATCGAGGGCCCGGCCGTGGCGGTACCCGTCCCGGCACATTGGACGGCGGCCACCGCAAGGGTGTTTGATCCCGACCTGCAGGTGCCCACGGAAGTGGACTGCATCATCGAGGGAGGCGTCGCGCGGCTGAGCCTGCCACCTTTGGCGATCTACCAGATGGTCGAGCTCACCGGACGGTAGCGGCAGAGCCCGGCCGTGTGCCGGGCCGGAGGAGGTGACCGCAGTGGCCGGCCTGACCTGGATCGACACCCATTGCCATGTGAGCGCCTGGGGCGGTGACGGGCTTCATCGCGCCAAACTGCTGGCAGACCTGCTGGCCGTGCTCGACGGCGAGGACCAGGACCTGCGGATGGTCATCAGCCTCGACGTCGGGGTGGAGCTCACCCGGATGATGCGGGAGCCCGAGGGCATCCTCGAGGGCAACAGGTTGATCCACCAGCTCTGCCATCATGCCCCGGGGCGGCTGTACGGAAGCTGTGTGGTGAACCCACACTTCCTCGAGGCTTCGCTCGAGGCGATGGATGTGTGCTTCGGCGAATGGGGCTTCGTGCAGCTCGGGGAGATGCTGCAGTACATCATGCACTATGAGATGGCCGACGAGGCGGTGGCCACCATCGCGCGGCACGCCGCGGCCTACGGTGTGCCGGTGCAGGTGCATATCTCTACGTCCAATAGCTGCCGGGACCTGTCCTGCAATGGGGTCATGCACCTGCAGGACCTGTTCGCTCTCATCGACCGCGTCCCGGAGGCCCGGTACGTGCTGGCCCATGTCATCGGCACCATGGCCGACGACCCGCCGGTGATCGAGCATTATCTGAACTTGATCGACGAGCACTTCGGGCGCCTGCCGGAGAGCATCTGGCTGGAGATAAGGGATTTCAACTCTCCGGGAGTGCCGGCGGCCCTCCGGCGCGTGCCGGCCTCGCACCTGCTGGCGGGGACGGACTGGGTCTCCAGGGTGGGGCCGCCGTTCCTGCCGTATGGGATGGTGTTTGCCAACACGACGGTAGAGGGCAATCCCTATCCGCCCTGCGTGGAGAACATGGCGGGCTTCCTGCGCGCCGCCGGCGCGAGCGAGCAAGAGGTGGCCCGCATCGCCCACGGCAATGCGCGGGAGCTGCTGGGCATCGAGTGAGTCGGTGAGTCGGCGGCGAACGACCGCCTCACCCCCCTGCCCCCCTCTCCCTTACGCCCGCAAACA
>CAYRFY010000705.1:0-4086 GCA_964423635.1 uncultured Armatimonadia bacterium
CTCCCTCGTGCAGCAATTCGAGGCCGCGGTTGAGGATGAACTCCAGCATGAGCTGATTCGTGTCTCGGTGATGCCCGCGGCGCAGGTGGGCGGCGAAGAAGTACCCCGCGCCACCGGGGACCCGGAAGCACACCGGGTCGGCGGCCACCATGGGCTGCCCGGCCGGTCCCGGCCGCTCGCCCCGCCCGTAGACCTCGTACCATTCGCACCTTGCCGCCACCGCCGTGGCGTCGAAGGGCCGCGTCGTGCTCCCCGGACGCAGACCCGGAAGCACCGCTTTGCCCTCCTCCGTGGGCGACGTGGCGATCCCCACATAACCGTCTTTCACCAGGTCGGCGTCGAACACGTCGTCGTCGCCGCTGAGCTGGGCCCCGTCGCCGCCGGCCTTCCCCTCACCCGGCAGAGCGTACCAAAACATGGGCCAGTCCCCGCTGTAGCACAGGATGCCCCCTGCCTCAAGCCAGATTTCCAGCGGCGAGCCCTCGTCCTGGCCGCTGTAGATGATGCCCGGCACCGTCTGGCAGATGTCCACCACAATGCAGCGCGTCTGCTCCTGACAGAGTTCAAGCCAGCTTTCGGCGTCGATGATCGCCGCCTCAACGCCCTCGCGCTCCAGAGCCTGGATTAGCGCCTCGCACATGAGCCGGTGGTAGAGCGAGGCGGTGACCTGCTTGTCGGCGTCCAGGTAGCCCACATGCCAATAGGTCTCGTCGTGGTACACGCGCACGGGCGACGCGGCCGCTGCTCCGAGCGAGGCAAGCAGGGCTGCGAGGGCCATGCAGCATGGTACGAGCGGTGGCTTCATATCTCAGGCTCCTTCTGTTACCGGTGACGAGCATGGACCGCCTCTGCCAGCGAGCGAAGCGAGCGTCCGGGAGAGTCGGGCGACCCCGCCCGGCGGGGTCGCTTGCGGCTGAGGGACCGCCCTCCCGCGAGCCACCGTCCGCCGCAGAACACCGCGGGGCCATTGGAGACCATGAAGCCACAGCGCGTGGCAAAGGCGTGGAGAGTGCAACGGCGAACGGGCGCTCACCCCCACCGTGCGTTCCCGCCGCCGGTCACTCGCCTACTCGAACGGTAGCTGCTCGGTCTGGCCCGAGGCCGAGGACTTCTCGGCGGCTTCAAAGACTCCGATCACCCTCCGCCCGAACTCACCGCTCACCGGCACCGGGCCGCCACGCAGGATGTGATCGGCCACCTCCTGCCAGTACGTGGGCCAGTCGCAGTCCAGATACGGCACCTGCTCCTCCTTACGCCCCTCGTCGCCAATCGTCACCAGCGTCAGGCTTCCGCCCGAAGGCCCCCGGATTTGCTTCTCGTAGCCCGGATTGGCTCCCGCCCCGGTGTCCAGTATCCCGCCTTTGGTCCCCAGGATGCGCCACAGCGGCTTGCCTACCGCCGCGATAGTGGACCACGTCACATCGGCCACCGTACCATTTGAAAAGCGGATGATGGCTCTGGTCTGGTCCTCATTGCTCATGCCGTCCCACACCAGCTTGTGGAAAAACCCGTTGACCCCCGCCACCGGGTGTGGGATCAGGTCCAGGACCCAATCCACGGCGTGTGGGCCCCAGTAGAAGAACCCGCCGCCCGAGGTGTTCTTCTCCCGGTACCAGCCGTTCTGCGGCTCCCAGAAGCCCCCCGCGGCCAGCTCGATGTGGAAGACATCACCGATGGCACCTTCGCTCACGAGCTCTTTGATCCGCCGGAAGTTTCCGTCATGCCGGCGATTGTGGTGTACCGCCAGCATCCTGCCCGCCCTCTTGCCGGCCTCCACCATCTGGGTGGCCTCAGCCACGTTCAGACACATGGCCTTCTCCACCACCACGTGCTTGCCGGCCTCCAGGGCGGCCACCACGATCGGGCAGTGGGTGAAGTGGGGCGTGACCACCGACACCAATTGGATCTGTTCGTCCTGCCACACATCCTGCAGGCTGTTGTAGGTGCGGATGGCCGGAAAGGCCTCCTTGGCGGCGGCGGTGCGCTCGGGGTCGAGGTCGCACACCGCGAGGAGCTCCAAGTCCGGGGTGGCATCGATCCAGGCCGAGTGGGCCCAGCCGAAATTGTGCTTGGGGCCATAGCCGATGACGGCACAGCCGACGGGCGCGCTCATGGGGTCATTCCTCCGAATGTGGGCCGGACGTGTGGGCTGTCTCGGGCGGTGAGAGGTATTGCGGTGGGACGTGCTCGGTGAGCCAGACGCCATTGGTGCTGCACTGGAAGCGGTGACCCTCCCGGTGCATGCGGCCGGCGTCCACGGTCAGCACTACGGGCTTGCCGAAGCGTGCGCCCACGGCGGTGGCCGTCTCGACGTCCGCGGAAAGATGGACGGCATGCCGCTTCCGACTGTCGATGCCCTCCGCCAGGATCGACGCCAGACGGCTCGCGGCCGTTCCGTGGTAGAGGGTCTCAGGCGGTTGTCGGTCGGCATAGCCGAGGCTGACGGGGAGAGAGTGGCCCTGGCAGGCCCGGATGCTGCGCCCGTCGCGGCTCAACTCGAACCGCTGCTTGTCGCTTCCGGCGACGATGCGCGCCAGTTCCTCGCGGGTGATGGGATGGCCTGCTCGATCCATGCCGTTGAGCAGCTCCTGCACCGAGACCCAGCCCCCGCGATCCAAAGTGAGCGCCCCCACCTCGGGCTTGTGCCGGAGCAGGAGGCTGATGAGTTCGCTGGTTGCCGTGGGGTCCTTAGGCATGTGGGTTTCCAGGTGGCTCGTGGTAGCCGTTGACGGTGTAGGGCGGGGGGCTGTACCCCGCCGGCGTTGACGTTGACGCCTTTGTAGGGCGGGGGCCTGTACCCCGCCGGCCTTTGACGCCCTGCAACGCCGTCCCACAATGGCGCGGTACAGGCCCGCGCCCTACAGGCCGCAGGCCCTGCAGGGAGGGGCGCTGTTTCCGTAGCCCTCTCCCGAGCGGTGTTCGCGAAGGAGAGGGAAAGCGGGCCGCAGGCCCTGCAGGGAGGGGCGCCGTTGCCGTTGCCCTCTCCTGAGCGGTGTTTGCGAAGGAGAGGGAAAGCGGGCCAGCGGCCCGCAGGGAGCGGCGCCGTTCGCCGTTGTGGGTGCGCTACAGCTCCGCGCCCCGAAACGCCGTCACCCTACCACTTCTCCGGCGGCCGCCAATTGTCTTGCCAGATCGAGCCCTGTGGCGGAGCCTCTTGACCCTCTGAGAGGGGCTGCATCGAGCGGAACTGAGCTACCAGAGGTGCCACGCTCGCCTCCCAGATCTCCTCGGCGTCCTGGTATGTCAGAGGCCGTCGCGACGGCTGCAGCCTCTCATACTCAGCCACCAGCTCCAGCGCCCGCTTCCCCAGCCGGTCGCCGATCTGTTCGATGATCTCCCGGCCGCGGCGCAGGTTGGCCTTGTCCGCATCGGCTCCCATGGCGAAGTGCGGTCCCGGCGCACCGGGCTCCGGGAGCCGCGACAGGTCCGTGCAGTCCTCGTGGGCCGCCCACAGCATGGCCGTCTCCACCGCCCCGCCGTGACCGCTGCCGTTCCACAGGTCGTTGAACTCGCCATCGAGAAGGAACGCCAGCCGGGCGGCGAAGTGCGGCTGGAGGACTTCCTGGACGGTTTTCGCGTCCTGTGCATGGGGCCCGGAGTGGCCGGAGAAGACCACGATCGCCTTGAAGCCCAGGTTCTCGCAGGTGCGGAGGTGGTAGAGGATGTTCTTGAAGAACATCGCCGGAGGCAGGGCCGTGAGCCAGTGCGTTCTTTGCCCGATCACGGCTTCGCCCCAGGCGGCGTAGATGCCCAACTCGTGCACGTTCCAGAACATCGGCGGGGCCACGATGCCGCCGTGAAGCTCGGCGGCCCGCCGGGTGAAGGCGTGGGCCCGCAGGCCGTCGCAGCCCAGAGCGTTCTGGGGCCCGTGGGGCTCGCAGAGCCCGTAGGGCAGATAGGCCACCGGGCAGGCGGCAAAGGCGGCCTCGAGCTCGTCGACAAACATCCGCTCCCAGCGTACCTCGCGTCTCATGGTGACAGATGGCCTCTCGATTATTCGGACGCTCCCCTGCCGGCCCGCCGTCGTGGGGCGGGCTTTCCACTCAGATTATGCAGGTTCCGGGCAGGCGCCGATTCACGTCGCCT
>CAYRFY010000706.1:0-4079 GCA_964423635.1 uncultured Armatimonadia bacterium
ACCTCGATGTGGTCGGCGTACGAGATGCTCGCGGGATGCGGCACGACCATGGCAAAGCCCTGTCCCTGGCGGGGCCACAGGAAAGTGCCCACGTTCATCGCGCCGATGGCGGCCAGCGCCCACAGGCGTTCGGGCATGTTGCTTTGGCCCTCGCCGTACTGCCCGCGGGACCCTGCACGGCTCCCCTTGCCGCCGGCGGTCTCCAGCCCCTGAGGAGTGGTGATACCGGCCACGCCTGCGCTCACCTCCCCCTCGGAGGTCAGCTCCTGGATGGCTTCGGGCAGAATTGCGCGAAGCCGCTCGGCGGCGCCGGTCTTGTCCTTGGCGAGGTTCGTGACGTACAGATAGTTCCAGCCGCGAGCCAGGAACCACGCCGGGTCGGTGCGGTCCACCTCGCCGGGCTGCGGCCCGGTGAACAGGTGGGCCGTGAGTTCCTCAACGGCCGTGCGAACGGTCGCCTCATCGGGCGTCAGGTCCGGGCCGTCGATGCGCCACTGCCACCCGATGTCGTCGATGGGGATCTCCCACGCCGCGTCGTCGCGACCTTCCACCCTCGAAAGTACGCCGACCACCTCGGCGAGGCCGTACGCGCGGCACACGTCAGCCATTTCGAAACCAGTCTTCGTAACGGTGTACTGCGTCGCAATCACCTCCTGTCGCGATCCAGTCTGAGATACGAAGGCTTCGGCTTGCCAGGCAGTAGGTCACCCAGAACTTCCGGTTGGCCGGATCGGGCTTGCCTCCTTCCCCTGTGTTGTTGGCGCCTACGGTGTGGTGGTGCTGAACGGCGAAGCGGAGCATGGCCGGCAAGGGGCCGCGGGATCGAGGCCACGCCAGGCCCAGAGCCCATGCACTCACCGTTGAGTGAGGGGGGAGACGGCGGCGCTTCTCCCCGGCCTCCGTGTGTGCCAGGGGTTGACCTCCCTCATTGCCGATGGCCCATTGCCAGCGGCGGTTGAGCTTGCCCAGATCGTGCAGAGCGCCGGCGGTGACCAGCAGACCGACGAGTTCATCGAACCCAACGTCCCACCATCGCGCCACTTGCTCCCAGAGCTCGTGCTCGGGCCCGAGGCAGCGGGCCCGCAGCGTGACGGCGGTGCAGAGCGCGTGGTCAAGCCAGGTCTCGGTCCTGCGCCTGCCGCTAAGCGGCGGGCGCTGACGGGCCGTCTCGACCGCGAAGTCGTTGCCCCCGGGCTCGTGGCGCAGGCCCAGTTCCGTGTCGTGCCGAGCCAGGTGAGGCGGGCTGATATAGTGGGCATCTCGCCAGACCCCTCGCCCGTCCTCCACCACCTGCAGGTCCACGCGGGGTCTTCCCCTGTCGGACGCCTCTCCCCAGCGCGTCACATCGACCCGAAGCAGCCCCCGCAGTTCGCCATCGTCTACCCGGCGACGCAGGTCGTTCGCCGGGACGTTGACGTACTCCAACTCGCGCACCTGGTCGCCGAGGTCTCCGGGCGCGCTGTGGACACTGAGCCGGCAGGAGCTACTCTCCCTGATTGTGGCTTCGGCCTTGCGGGGGTCGCCCTCTGAGGCCGCCTCGGCCATGAGCTTGTCGATGACGGTCTTCCTGGCGGCCGACAGGAACCCCTCAAGGTACGGCCCCATCACCTCCTCGACCAGCGCCTGCTCGGTGGGCCAATCCAGGACCTTGACGGTCGCCAGTGCCTCCCTGCCGGCGCCGACCAGGCTGTCCTCGTAAGGCGTTCCCACCTTCTCAGGGTCCTGCACCTCGGGGGTGTACAGCGAGACCTGCCCGGCGCCGCCGCCGCGGGCGACGCGGCCGGCGCGCTGGATGATGGAATCCACCGGCGCGTACTCGGAGAATAGGGCATCGAAGCTGGCGTCCAGACCGGCCTCGATCACCTGCGTCGCCACGATGATGGTCCCCGTCCGCGCGTAGCCCTGCTCCTGCTTGCCGCAGCGCCGGATGACGAGATCCTCCAGCTCCTTGCGGCGCCGCGGGAGGAACCTCGAGTGCAGGAGTAGCACCTCGCGCCCCTGAAGCTCGCCCCGCAGGGCGAGGAAAGCCTCCTGGGCCCTCTGCACCGTGTTGCAGATCACGGCCACGTTGCCATCGCCGGCGTTGGCCGCCTCGAGTATCGCCTCGGTGGGCAGCCCGGTTCCCAGCTCCCTGACCGCAACGGTTCTGCTCTTTCGCGTCCCGATGGACGCCTCGTCCACCTCCACCGGGGCCTCGCAGCCGAACTCCTCGCAAAGTCGCTGCGCGAGCACATCGGGCAGCGTGGCGCTTGCGATGGCGAAGGGGATGCCCAGTTGCTTCTGATAGGAGAGCGTGACGAACATCGCCTGCAGGGCGCGCAGGGGGTCGAGGAGCTGCACTTCGTCGAAGGCCGGCATGGCGGAGATCACCGCGCCGGCGGCGATGTTCCCGAGCTTCCGCGGGAGGCTGGGAGGGCAGGTCATGAAGGACCCCAGCGTCTGGTCGATGGTGGCAAAGACGATAGGGCGTTCGAAGAGCGGGGCCTGAGGGTCCTCGCCGTGCTGGCAGTAGGCGGAGCACTGGCGCCACTTGCCGGCGCGGTCGCGCAGGGTCGTGGCGAGCACGCGCATGGGCAGCGAGTACAGGAGCCGGTGGGGAAGAGGGCCGCCGTGGTCGAGAGAGTGGAGAAAGGGGGCGCAGATAGCCTCGGTCTTGCCGCTGCCGGTGGGGGCGCGCAGCAGGACGGACTTGCCCTGGAGCAGCAGATCGGCGACCCGGGCCTGGTGGGGGTAGGGCGCGTGGTCAAAGAGGAAGTGAGCCCAGTTGATGGGTGGAGAAGACATGAGGGCCTCCGCGGAGTCGGCATGGGTGGAGCTTGTGGGCTGCAGCGAAGTCTACCGTGTAGACAGGCGGCATATTGGCATATATTATGGTACAAGTCAAGTATTTTGGACATATTATCGCACTAGGGCAGAGAAAGTTGCCTATGCGCTGGGAGCGTGTCTCTGCTTTTCGGTGGCGCCTGGAGTCAGGGTTGGCCGGGTAAGGATGGCCAGGCTGCGAAGGCGGGAAGGCGAGGCCGCAACTGTGTTGCACCGCGAAGGGTACTGCTGTAGAATTGCTCATGGTGTCCGGGGGAGGCGGCCTTGCGGCCGCCCCTCCCGGATGCTGGGGCCCTCTAGAAGGAGGGCAGGCTGAGCAGGTTGTTGCTCAGGTACGAGTCCGCTTCGGTCCGGATGTACGGGTGCCCATCATGGGTCGCGACGACGACCTTGGCCCGTGCGCCGCGGACGTACGTGTGAAGGGCGTACGTCGCGCTCTGGAGCGCGTGCACGACTTCGGCCTGTGAGGCGTCGCAGGTGCCATTGCCGACCTCGTAGCGGATCGCGACGATGGCCGTGTACGGGTAGGTCTGGCTCCCTTTGCGCACGGCGATGACTCGGTAGTCTGCCATCAATGTTAACCTCCTTTCGTGTGGGGTATGCGCTCGCCGCAATAGTGGGTCAGTTCCGGTGGTGGCAAGCGTGCCTTAGGAAAACTTCAAAGTAGAACTACTTAAGGCGGCGAGCGACATTACGCATTCTGGCACGGGGAATGCCCTTTGTCAAGCGCTTTTTTACGTCTGCCTCCAGGCGTGGCGCTGCATGCCCCAAGATCCCGTAGACGCCGGAACGCTGGTCTGGTACAATGCACCACGAGCCACCCGAAGGGGATTGAAAGTAAGTCGTTCTGCTTTGCCCGAACCTGTGGTTCCCCGCTGCGAAGGGGCTCATGTAGTGCAACTGGCCGCGTCCATAGGGCGCGGCCACTTGCGTTCTCAGTGCATCTCACGCATTCCCTTGCCTGGCGCACGTTGCGCGAGTTCATGGCTTTGTGCAGTATCACCAGGCCGCCGGAGTTCGAGAGAGGGTTGTTTCTATGATCTCTGAAGTGGAGGGGCTTGTTGCACGGTACATGGCCTGGCTGCAGGACAGGACCGAAGTGCGGCCGGCCGAGGGCGAGTGGCGCGTAGTCGGCAACCGCCGTGGCGCTTAGTAGGCAACGGCCCCTTTCCGTCGTCGGTTCAGTGGGGTCGCCCCTCGGCCGCAAGCGACCCCAGGGGTCGCCAGACTCTCCCGGTCGGCCCTTCGGGCCTGGG
>CAYRFY010000707.1:0-4076 GCA_964423635.1 uncultured Armatimonadia bacterium
CGATCTGCGTCTGCCGGGCTCATCGCAGCCTCGCTCGCTCAGGTTCGATGCGCCGACTGCCGAAAACCGATTGGGGCCGGAGACGGCGGCGTCACCCCACCGGTCGGCGACGGACGGCCGCGCACCCGCGACAGAAGTTCCGCAGGGCAGGCCTTCGCCGGCGGGCATGCCGTCCGACAATCGCCCGGGAGACAAGCGGAATGTGTGCCGAGAAGCGACCAGGAGAGCAACTAGAGGAACCGCAGATGACCGCCGCGGGCCGGCCCGGCGAGGCCGCCGGCCCTCTGGCGGACGTGATCGACATGCTGCCCGATGCCTGCCTGGCCATCGACCGCGAGGGGCGCGTGACTGCCTGGAACAAGGCCATGGAGCGGCTGACAGGCGTCTCGGCCGAAAGCCTGATGGGTAAGGGGACCGAGGATTGCGCCCTGGTGCTGTTCGGTCAGCGCAGGCCGCTGTTGGTAGACCTGGTGCGGGCCTCGGATGAGGAAGTGGAGCTCCACTATACAGACGTAGCCCGCGAGGGGCCGGTGCTGATCGGGGAGGCCTTCCTGCATCTGGGAGGCAAAGGGGCATACTGCCAGATTCGGGCACGGGCTCTGTCCGACGCGGCGGGCAACTACGCCGGTGCCGTGGAGACCGTCACCGATCTCACGGCGCGCAAGGCGGCGGAAGAGGCCCTCCAGTTGTCGGAGCGCCAGTTCCGGGAGTTCGTCGAAGGTGCTCCCACCGGGATCTTCAGCATATCGGTGGAGGGCGAGTTCCTCGATGCCAATCCCTCCTTCCTCAAGACGCTGGGCGTCGCCGACGTTGCGGAGGCCAACGCCTGTGGCCTGGGAGAGCTAGAATGGAACCGCGAAGAGCTGCGGCGTCTGCTGCAGGCGGCGTCCGGCGGGGCGGTCTCGGGCTACGAGGCCCGCTTCCGCGCCGCTGATGGCCGGGAGCTGGCCCTCCGTCTCCACGCCCGCCTCGTCCACGATGAGTTGTGGCGCCCCAGCTATCTGGAATGTATCTCGGAGGACATCAGCGAGCAAAGGCGCCTCGAGGCCCAACAGAGGGCCTCCCAACGTCTGCTGCAAGACGTCTTTGACTTCCTCCCCGATGCGACCCTGGTGATCGACAAGGACGGCAGGGTCCAGGCCTGGAACCACGCGATCGAGACCATGACGGGTGTGCCGGCGGCCGAGATCATCGGCAAGGGGGACTACGAGTACTCGCTGCCGTTCTACGGCACGCGACGGCCGATGCTGGCCGACTTGGTGATCACGCCGGTGGAGGGGCTCCAGGATGCCTACGCCGGCCTCCAGCGCCTGGGTGACCGCATCCAGGGAGAGACGCTTACGCCCAACGTGGGGGGCGGTGAGGTCTACGTCTCGGCCACCGCCGGCCCCCTGCGCGATGCGGAGGGGAACCTGGTCGGCGCGATTGAGTGCATCCGCGACATCAGCGACCGGCGGCGGACGGAGGAGGAGGCCAGGCAGGCCAAGGAGGCGGCCGATGCGGCCAACCGCGCTAAGGGCGCCTTCCTGGCCAACATGTCTCACGAGATCCGCACCCCGATGAACGCCATCCTCGGCTTCGCGCAACTGATGCTGCGCGACCGCTCGCTGGCTCCCGAGCAGACGGAGCGCCTCGAGGTCATCATCCGCAGCGGTGAGCACCTGCTGGCCCTCATCAACGACGTGCTGGAGATGTCCAAGATCGATGCCGGGAGGGCGACTCTCAACCCTGAGCCGCTGGACATCATTGCCCTGCTCGCCGACCTTGAGATGATGTTCAGGGTGCGCACCGACAGTCAGAGGCTGCTCTTCGATGTGGTCACCGAGCCTGACGTGCCCCGGTATGTGGTGGTCGACGGTAGCAAGCTGCGCCAGATCCTCATCAACCTCCTGGGCAACGCCGTGAAGTTCACGGTCAGCGGCGGCATCGCCCTGCGCGTGGGAGTGCGCGCCGACGCAGCCGGTCGGCTCCATCTCTGGGCGGAGGTGGAGGACACCGGCCCCGGGATCCCCCCCGAAGAGCGAAATAGACTGTTCCAGTACTTTGAGCAGACGTCGAGTGGGATGAAGATGGGCGGCACCGGCCTGGGCCTGGCCATCAGCCGGAAGTTCGCGAGACTGATGGGGGGTGACATCGTCGTCCGAAGTGAGGTCGGGAAAGGAACCGTCTTCACACTCGACATCCTGGTAACCCAGACCGGCGATGTGCCGGTGGAGGCACAGGAGTCTCCTCGCCGGGTGGTGGGACTCAAGCCGAGGGAGCGCCCGCCGATGGTGATGGTGGTTGATGACAAGCAAGAGAACCGCGACCTGCTGTCCCAGCTCCTGCGTGAGGTAGGCTTCGGGACCTTTGAGGCCGCGGATGGTCGGCAGGCGGTGGAGTTGTTCGCGGCCCGGCGGCCGGACCTGGTCATGATGGATGTGCGCATGCCGGTGATGGACGGGTACGAGGCCACGCGGCGTATCCGCTCCTCCGACGGCGGTGCCGACTCAGTGATCCTCGCGGTGTCCGCCAGTGTCCTGGACGAGGACCGCGACCGAGTGGCCCAGGCGGGAGTGAACGGCTTCATCGCCAAGCCCTACCGGGAGGACGAACTGCTGGTCACTATCGCCGAGCATCTGGGGGTGGAGTACGTCTATGCCCGGGACGGTCTCGACGAGGCGTGCGACACAGCGGCGGCAGCACCGGAAGTGACCTCGGCGTCGTCGACGATGCTCCCGGCAAAGCTCCGAGAGCGGATGCAGAAGGCGACCGTGAATGCGGATCTGGACCTGCTGCTTGAGAGCATCGAGGAGGTCGCGGCCCTGGACCCGGCTCTGGCCGAGGCCCTCGGCGCCCTGGCCTCCTCCTACCAATACGACGCCCTCCTGGCTCTACTGGGAAGCGGGGATTAGCTCATGGATGAGAGCCCCAGAACGTCGGCGCCCGACGTTCTGATCGTGGACGACACACCGGCGAATCTGCAGGTACTGGCCGGCATGCTCAAGGACCAGGGCTTCCGGGTGCGGCCGGTGCCCAGCGGGAAGCTGGCCCTGCGCGCGGCGCGAAGCGAGCCGCCGGACCTGATTCTGCTGGACATCATGATGCCCGAGAGGGACGGCTACGACGTCTGTGCCGAGATCAAGCGCGACCCAGTCCTGGGCGACATTCCCGTGATATTCATCAGCGCCCTGACGGATACCGTCGACAAGGTGAAGGCCTTCGGCGCCGGCGGGGTGGACTACATCACCAAACCCTTCCAGTTCGAGGAGGTGCAGGCCCGGGTCGGCGTACACCTGCGCCTGCGGCGCCTGCAGTTGGAGCTGCAGTCTCGTAATCGCCAGCTCCAGGAGTCCTACAACCGCCAGCGCGACCTGGAGGCCATGCGCGACAGTCTGACCCACATGATCGTCCATGACCTGCGCACTCCGCTGACTTCCGTCATCAGCGGCCTGGAGACGGTGATCGCCGGCGGCGACCTGGACGAGTTGCAGAGCGAGATGCTGGATATGGCTCTGCAGGGAGGCAACACGCTGCTGGGGATGATCAACGATCTTCTGGACGTGCACAAGATGGAAAGCGGCGTGCTCGAGCTGGAGCGTGCGGCCCTAGACCCGGCCCAACTGGCCCGGGCATGCGCGGACCAGGTGGAGAACCTGGCGCGGGAAAAGGGCCTCGAGTTGCTTTTGGAGGTGGAAGACAAAGTGCCACCGGTAGCGGGGGACGAGGAGAAGCTGCGGCGCTCCCTGGTCAACCTGCTGGGCAACTCCATCAAGTTCACGAACCGGGGCTCGGTTAAGCTCACCATCCACCACGACCCGGACCATGGTGCCGTCGCCTTCTCGGTGGTCGACACCGGAGAAGGCATCCCGCAAGATGCCTTCGAGCGCATCTTCGACAAGTTCGGGCAGGTACAGACGCGGCAGGCGGGCCGCAAGATGTCCACGGGCCTGGGCCTGACCTTTGTTAAGATGGTGGCCGAGGCCCACGGCGGAACCGTCGGCGTCGAGAGCGAGCTGGGGGCGGGCAGCGTGTTCACGCTGAACATCCCCGCTGAGGGGGAGATGGCGGCCTAGCACTACAGCCGTACATGCGTT
>CAYRFY010000708.1:0-2231 GCA_964423635.1 uncultured Armatimonadia bacterium
CTTTCGCTGCACCGCACGCCCGAGGGACTCCGCATGTTCGCCTGGCCCATCCGGGAGATCGAGAGCCTGTACGTGGAGACCCACGACATCACCGATCGGGCTCTCGCGCCCGGGGACAACCCGCTGTCCGACGTCGAGGGCGAGCTGTGGGACATCTCCGCCGACATCAAGATCG
Source organism: uncultured Armatimonadia bacterium (assembly GCA_964423635.1). Taxonomy (GTDB): domain Bacteria; phylum Armatimonadota; class Zipacnadia; order Zipacnadales; family JABUFB01; genus CAYRFY01. The sequence goes on from CAYRFY010000708.1 coordinate 176, forward strand.
GCACGGCCGTCGAGGTGGGCTTCCACGTCCGTGGCATCCCGGTGAGCTATGATGTGAAGAGCGCCATGCTGTCCTGCGCCGGCTGCAGTGCCCCCGTGCAGGTCCGCGAAGGCAGACTCAGCCTGCGCATCTTGGTCGACCGCACCTCGATTGAGGTCTTCGCCAATGGCGGCGAGGTCTACATGCCGGTGAGGTCCATCCCATCGGACCAGCTCAAGACCCTCGATGTGTTCGCAAGAGCCGGGAAGGCGCGTCTCGTCGGCCTGCAGGTGCACGAGTTGCGGTCGGCGTGGGAGTAGGGCCCGGCGACGCGCCCTGAGGAGGCGTCCCCATTGAGAACCCCTGTCCATCTCCTGCTCGTCGCAGGCATGCTGGCGGCATCGGCGGTCGCGGCCGCCGATGGCGAGGGCACGGCCACGATCAGCCCCCAGAACCTCGCCGTCGGTGGCTCCCCGGGCACCTGGACGCTCACCTACACTCCGGGCCCGGAGGGCCTCAAGCCTGATGGCGGGATCCGTGTAGCCTTCTCCGGCTTCCCCGTGCGCTTGTTTGACACCCCGCAGTGCCAGGATCCGACAGCGCCCGCCTACACGACGGCGCGGTGCAGCGACCCGGCGACGCCCGTCGAGGTCAGAATCGACAAGGCACTCCGCGGCGGATGGCAGGATGTACAGGAAGTGGTGGTGAGGGTGGGCGAGACGGGCCTTCCCCCCGGACAGACGCTGCAGGTGGTCTACGGAGATACCTCGGGCGGAGGGCCGGGCGGGCGAGTGCGCTTCCGGGAAGGCGATGATCTGCCCGTGCGCGTGTATTCCGACACGGATGGTGACGGGAAGGCCGCGCCGATTGCGCGGTTCCCCACCCTCACGGTGATCGGAGGCCTGGCGGCGAAGCTCGTTGTGTGTGCACCCAGCCAGGCCGTCGTCGGCAAGCCTACGCTGGTCTCCGTGTCCGCACGGGACTTCCGCAACGACCTCGCCGCCGAGTATCCGCCCGCCGTGACCCTCCTTTCAGACGCTCTGGCGGCGCCGGTACAGGTGGCCTTCCCCGCCGATCCGCCCGGGGTTGCGCAAGCGCAAGTGACCTTCACCAGGCCGGGCGTGCACCGCCTCACCGCGCAGCCCCCGTCCTCGCAGGACCCGCCGATCACCATCGCCGCCGCCGACTTCCTCTCCTCCACGCGGCCGCAGGCCGCCGCGGAGCCGGATTTCGTGCCCGAGCTGCTCTCCGTGGAGGTGACGGCCACCGGCGCCCGGCCCGGCAGCTTGCTGCGGGTCCGGCCCCATTGGCGCAATGCCGGCAGCGCCGCGGCCTCGGCGGATTACCGGGTATCATGCCACCTGGAGCGCCGTCCGCCGCAGGGACGCGCCCTGATGAACTGGGACCACGAGCCACCTTCTCCCACCGGCGCCTGGCAACCGGGGGACAACATCACCTACAGCCGCACGTGCCCGATCGCCAGAGACGTACCCCCCGGCGACCACGCCCTCACCCTCGGGCTGTACCGCACTCCGGAACCGGGGAAGTTCACCGTGATCGCGAGCTTCGAGGTCTGCCGGATCCACGTGGCCGATGACGCACCACTCGTGGTGGACATGGAGCCGGTGCGCTCCAACCCCATTCAGGTGCTCCCCCGGGTCCCGGAGCGCCGCCTACTGTGGGGTGATCTGCACTGCCACACCGAGCACTCCGGCGACGGCTCCGGCTCCGTGCGGGGCCTGTACACCTACGCCCGCGACGTGTCCCGCCTGGACTTCTGCGCCTGCAGCGACCACGTCGGCGTGACGTATCCCGAACGAGACTGGCGAGAGATCCAGCAGGCGGCCAGGGCCTTCAACGAGCCAGGGCGCTTTGTGAGCATCCTCGGCTACGAGTGGTCCAACATGGATCACGGGGACAAGAACGTCTACTTCGTCGGTGATGACGAGCCGATCCGCGTGCCGAGAAGCGGACAGGCCGAGGACCTCTGGCCCATGCTGGAGGGGGTCGACTGCATCGTGATCCCGCACCACCCGGCCTATCCGGTGGGCCTGCGCGGCACCGACTGGGGCCGCAT
>CAYRFY010000708.1:2241-4069 GCA_964423635.1 uncultured Armatimonadia bacterium
TGGCTGACGGGCACCACCTTCGGCAAATGCGTCTTTACCATGCTGGTGTCCATGGTGCCGGTGGTGGAGATGTGCTCTGCCCACGGCCTGGCGGAGTACATGGGCAACCCCCGCCCGTATGGCAGTAACAAGCCCATGGGTCCGTCGCTGCCGGGCGGCTTTGCTCAGGACGCCCTGGCGCGGGGGCTGCATCTGGGCTTCATCTGCTCCAGCGATGACCACACAGGACGCGCGGGCAAGGTGGGGTTCCTCGCCGCCGTGTACGCCGACTCGTTCGACCGCTCCGGAATCATCAACGCCCTGAGAGCCCGGCGCTGCTACGGCTCCACCGGAGCGAGAATCTTGCTGGATGTCTCCGCCGGTGGGGCCCCGATGGGCAGTGAGATCGCCGGGGAGATGGCCCCGGAGCTCCAGGTCGAGGTGCACGGCACCGAGGCGATCGAATGCGTCGAGGTGATCTGGGACGGCGAGGTGTGTCACACCCAGACCCCAGGAGCCGAGACCTGTGTCTTCACCGCCGCCCTGCCGCCACTCACGGCAGTGGAGCACTACGTGTACGTGCGGGTCACCCAGTCCGACGGCGAGATGGCCTGGTCGTCACCGATCTTCATCCGCAACACCGGCGCCCTGCCCCCGGTGCCCGGCCCGGTGGCCTCGCCGCGCTTCCGAACGGTGGCGCGCGAGCGTCCGCCGGTGCCCTCGGGAATCGGTGGGCTCATGAGCCGTCCGGGTGTGCAAGTGTGGCGCTGGCCGGTGAGCGAGGATCAGATCAACCTGTTCATCCGCTGGGGTGGCGACGACGAGGCCCGCGACTGCACCGGCGAGCTGCGGCTCCTGGACGCCGTGGAGTACGTCTATACCCCCTTTCACTCCGAGGATGATGACACCTACACCGACGACGGCAAGGGCACCATCAAGTGGCAGACCCATGCCGAGGCCGGAACGGGCGATGGTCTCAACCTCTGGGTGAAGACCGACCCCCAGAGACCCACGCGCCTGCGACTGGATGCCACAAGGGGCGGGCAGCGCAGGCCGGCGGAGGTGGTGACGGCCGAGGGGCCGGCGGAGGAGCTCCCGCTGGATCTGGAGCTGGTGGAGGGGGTCGAGGACTAGGAAGCTCCGCCTCACACCCAAGAGCACGCCGCGAAGGTTCGCCTCGGGTCGGTGCCACAGCCGGACGGCGATCCCGCAAGGCGGGGCGGGCTTCTCGGCCACGTCTCTATTGCCCCGCCCTCACGAACACCGGGCTGCCCGTCAGCTTCAGGTGCACTCTCCCCGCCGGTGCGTCCATCCCCGTCTCCTTCCCCTCTCTGTCCACTATCGTCACCTGCGCCGCCTCCACCGGCAGGTCGACCTCCGCCTCGTCCTGCTCGGCCCAGGCCACCAGCACCTCTTCCCTCTCGCCCCGGAACCGGTAGGCCCTCACGCCCGCGGCTACATCCAGCGGACCGATGTACTCCGTGCCCAGGAGCTGCCCCGTCATGATCCTCATCGCATCGTAGGAGAGCTTCGGCTCCCCGCAGGGGTTGTCCGCAGTCGCCTGCGGGTCGAAACGGAACAGGCCCATCCACATGATCATGTCCACCCGCTGGCTGCCGTAGGGTTTCATGTCCAGCTCGTAGGCCCAGCAGAGCTTGTCGATGTTGTTGGCAATGGAGATCACGTAGATGCGGATGAGATTGTCCGCCTGGGAGGCCTCGTCCGTGCCGGGGAGCCCCGAGGAGGCGCCACCGCCCTCGGAGCAGAGGATCGGCTTGTGGGCATCGCCGTACTGGGCCATGAGGGCGCGCAGGTCGGCGAACTGCTTCTCCGGGTACTGCGTCTCGAA
>CAYRFY010000709.1:0-2742 GCA_964423635.1 uncultured Armatimonadia bacterium
GAACTACGGGACGGCAAGAGACGGCAGGGGGTGACTTCGCTGCAGATCGAAGTCAAGCAGCTTTCAAAGACCTATGAGGGCGGGATCCGGGCACTTCAGCCCTTGGACCTGTCCATTGGTGACGGCGTCTATGCGCTGCTGGGCCCCAATGGGTCCGGCAAGACGACCTTCATGCGCATTCTGGCAACCTTGCTGGAACCCACCACGGGTACGGCGCGCATCGACGAGTTGGACATCCAGCGGAACCGCCTGGAGGTCCGGCGCATGCTGGGGTATCTGCCCCAGGACTTCGGCCTCTACCCGACGCTGACGGTGGCCGAGCAACTGGATTACATGGCGGTTCTGTGCGACCTGGGCAGCGCCCTGCAGCGCAAGGCGGCCGTGGACCGCTGCCTGCAGCAGGTGAACATGGGACAGTACGCAAACCGGAAGGTCGGGGGCTTGTCGGGTGGGATGCGGCAGCGGCTCGGGATCGCCCAGGCGCTGCTGAACCAGCCGCGACTTTTGATCATCGACGAGCCCACGGCGGGTCTGGACCCCGAGGAGCGTATCCGCATCCGGAGTCTGCTGGCCGAATTGGGCGGCCACGGCATCGTCATCCTCTCCACCCACATCGTGGCCGACGTGGAGGCCACGGCAGACCGGGTCTGCGTCCTGCGGTTCGGAGTGAACCTGTTCACCGGCACCGTGGACGAGCTGGTCAGCCGGGTGCAGGGCAAGGTGTGGCTGCTGGACGTGGAGCCGGCGGAGCTACACGCCATCAAGGAGCAGTACACCTTCACCGGGGTGTACCGCACCCAGGGCGGCCTGCAGGTGCGTGTACTGGCCGACGAGGTGGCCCATGCCGGGGCGCGGCAGGTTGAGCCCAATCTGGAGGACGGCTACATCGGGGAGGTGGAGCGCGCCCGTGCTGCTGCGGCTGAAGCATAGAATCCTGCCCCTGGCCGGCTATGAGATGCTCACCTACCTCCGGGGCGGTTCGGGCCTGGCGGCCCTGGTGCTGTGCTTCACCGTGGGCATGGTCCTCGGGGCCGCGGACGGCGCCACGGCATCGCTGGTGGCGTACCGGCTGGGCCGCTTCGGGGCCATCGGGCTGGGCTTCCTGGCTCTCCCGCTCCTGGCGGCAGGGGCACGCCGAGACTACACCTCCGGAGCCTCCGACGTGATCCAGTCTCGGCCGCAACAGGCCCACGAGCTCATGCTGGCTCGCTGGCTGGGTGGCTTTTTGTTCCTCCTGGCTCTGCAGGTGGCCGCGGCCGTCGCCGCCTTCGTCTTCCTCCTGGTTCTCGGAGACGCCCCTCCCGACGGCACGGGACCTCGCGCGAGCCTCCTGGCGCTGGGCCACGCGATTCTCGTCGGCGCTCTGCCGCTGCTGTTTCTGTCGGTGATCGGGTACTGCGTGGCCGATCTGCTCCAGAACGTGCTGGCCGCGGCGATCATCGCGCTGTACTGGCTACTGGTCCTCCTGGGGCGCGATTACCTGTCGCGGGTCTTCGACTTCTCGCTGACCCAGAATGCTCTGGCCTACGTGCTGATCTCCGCGGGCGTCCTGTTCGCCGCCATGGCGGTGGCACGCTATCGCCAGAAACTGGCCAACTACAGGCGTCTGAATGTGCCGGTGCTTGCGACGGTGTTCCTCGTTGCCGGTCTGGCTATCGCCGTGCGTTTCGTGCTCATCCGGCACGACCCGCCACTCCACCTTCACCCGGTGGCGATCAAGGTGGCTTCGCAGACCATCCGGGGCAACCGGTTGCCGGGGTTCTGGCTCCCTGACCAGTTCGGCAAGCGGGTACAACTGGCGGACTATGCCGGTGCGCCGCTGGTGGTGGGCTTCTGGTCCCCGGCGGAGCCGGAGTCTTTGGAGACTCTGCGCGCCCTGGCCCTGGTGCATCGCGACTACGGCCCTCGGAAGGTGGGCGTGATCGGCATCTGCATCTCCGACGACATGTGGGTGGGCAGGCGTGTGGCCAGGGAACGGGGGTACGAGTTCCCGATGGTGACCGACAGCGGGACACACTGGGCGGAGGACCTGCAGACCGCTTCTCCCCTGACCGAGGCCTATGAGGTCAACTACCTGCCCGCGGTGTTCGTGGCCGATGGGGGTCGCAATCTGGTGAGGAAGCTGGAGACGGTGCCCCAGAGTCTGCTCCCCGCCATTCGAACAGAGCTTGATCGCCTGCTGGGCGGCGTGGCAACCGGCGCCCAGGGGCGCCCGGAGAGCTGAGTGGCGAGAACATGATCGACAAGCTACGCACGCAGTTCCAATACGACTCCAAGATCCTGCTGACCAACAGCTACTGGCTGCTGGTGGTACCTCTTGTTGCCAGCCAACTCGTGGTGCTGTGGCACATGGCGGTGGCCGCCGTGGTGAAGCCGGGTACCGTGGCCTCGGCCTGCGAGCTGGTGGTCCCCTTGATGGCCGCCTTCCTGTGTGCCCACGTGGTGGCCCCCGAGCACCGGCACCACGTGGATGAGATCACCTTCGTGCGTCCGGTGTCGGCGCTGCGCACCGTGTTTTTGCGGCTCATCGCGCTGTACACGCTGACGATCCTGCTGGCCGCGGTGATGCTGTTCGTGTACAAGGTGGGTCTTAAGCAGGAGTTCGCACTGGGGACGATGGCCCTGGCCTCCGTGCCCTCGGTGCTGTTCCTGTCCATGCTGAGCATGGCGTTCGCCGCCGCCTGGCGCACGCCGGCGGCGGGGATCGGGGCGGCCTTCGCCTACTGGGCCGTGGATGCGGCC
>CAYRFY010000709.1:2752-4064 GCA_964423635.1 uncultured Armatimonadia bacterium
GCTCAACCCGCTCTTTGGCCTGCACCAGTATTCGGTGGCTCTGAACCAATCCGAGGACGGCTACGCGGTGGCGAGCAGCTCGTGGCTGGCGAGCAAGGGCGTCTTGCTGGCGCTGGGGCTTGCCGCGGCCTGGGCCGCCGGCCGGGCACTGGGACGGCCGGCGGCGCCCAAGCGCTGGCGGGCCGGAGTGCGGGTGGCCGGAGGCGCCGCGGCCTGCGCGATCCTGTACCTCATCAGCGGCGCTCTGTGGCAGTTCCAGGTCGCCCGCGAGGAGGCCCAGAAGGACCCGCTTCGTGCCCGCCAGGCCTACGTAGACGTATTCTCGGCCTACGGCCCAATCCCGGTGGCGTATCTCTTCGGCCCCGACTTCGCCGCCTACTCCACGGGTACGCCTGCCGGTGGCGACGATTTCGCCGCGCTCACCACGCACAAGGAGGAGACCATCGAACGGCTCCGCCGCGCCGCGGACCGCTGGCCGGAAGGGGACTGGGCCGACGACGCACTCTTCGAGGTGGTGCGTCTGCGACCCGTGACAGGGGAAGATACCCCGGAGGCGCGGCAGGAGAACAAGCTCACCTTGGCCCTCTCCAACGACTTCCTGGCCCGCTATCCCACCAGTCGATACGCCCCCTACATCGCGGCGCGTAGCGTGATCCTCGCCCGCCGACTGGGCGATGAAGAGACGATGATGGCGGCCTATCGGCGGGTGACCGGAGTCTACGGCGGGAGCCCGGCGGCCACCGAAGCGGCCGCCGAGATGCAGGCCTACTATCTGGAACGAGGTGAGGAGGACCGGGCCATCGAGTGCGCCCGGCTGGCCGCCGCTTCGGCCCCGCCCGAGACCAAGCCGGATGCCGAGCTGGCACTGGCAGACTTCCTCACCCAGCGCGGGCACCCGGACGAGGCCCGGGAGGTCTACACCCGGGTGCAGGCCTCCGTCCAGGCCAAGCTCGAGGCCCTCGGCCTCGCCGTGCTTACCCCGGAGACCGCCACCGAGGAGAATCTGGCCAAGCGCTCGGAGATCATGAAACTGCGTAGCCGGGCCCGGGACGGCATCGCAGCACTGGACGCGGCCTCTTCCCCACCGGCCGCCCCGCCACACGTCTCAGCCCCGGCGGGCTGAGATTCAGACTATGCAGGCTGTTGGCAGACGCCAACTCACGTCGCCTCCCCCCCACCCCGCCTCTCGGCGTCTCTTCGAGCCGCTTGTACTTCGTCCCGCAGAGCGGGAGCGGCGAGACGGGAGGAGGAGGGAGAACGGTACTCCGGAAACGTCCCACGAGTGACGAGAGGGTAGCCTTCGCATGTCTCA
>CAYRFY010000710.1:0-4054 GCA_964423635.1 uncultured Armatimonadia bacterium
CGCGTAGGTCGGGCTTTCCAGCCCGACTCGGCGATCCCGCCCTGCGGGATCGCCGACCGGCCGTGGCACCGCCCGAGGCGAACCTCCGCGCCGTGCTCGTCGGTTTGAAGCGGAGCTTCGCTATAAGTCCCGCCGAAAAGCCCGCCTACGCCGAGAGTGTCATTCTGAGAGCGCCCGCTCCCGGAGGCAGCAGCTCGAAGAATCTCCTGGAATGTAGTGGGATCCTTCGCTATCTCGCTGCGCGAGATTGACGCTCAGGATGACATTTCCACGGGAGGCCCAGCTTTTCCGCCGGGCCTATAGGACGACAGTCACGAGTCGTCAGTCGGCGAGTCGCGAGTCAACGGTCCCGCCTTGCTGGATCAACGGCAACGGCCACGCCGGCCGGGAGCTACAGCGTCTGCAAACAGAGGTGGAGACGGACCGCGATACAGCGCCCGTACGCGCTGCCACACCAGACCACTTTGCCCGAAAGGCATCACCTCGATGGATCAGGAAATCCGCCGGTCACTTCTGGAGAGTGCCGATCTCAAGCGCCGGATCGCCGATGAGCTCGTCGCCGACATCCGGGCGGCCGCGGAGATGCTGACCCGAGCCATGCTGGCCGGAGGTACCGTGGCACTTTGTGGCAACGGCGGCAGCGCCGCCGACGCCCAGCATCTTTCCGGCGAACTGGTGGGGCGCTTCCTGCTGGAGCGCCCCGGCTACGCCGCCATCGCCCTGACCACCGATACCTCGATTCTCACAGCCATCGGCAACGACTACAGCTTCGAGGACATCTACGCCCGCCAGGTGGAGGCGCTACTGCGTCCCGGAGATGTGCTCATCGCCTTCAGTACCAGTGGGAATGCGCGCAACTGCGTGCGTGCCGTGGAGAAGGCGGCCGAGAGATCCATCCAGACACTGGCACTCACGGGAGCCGGCGGGGGCAGGCTCGGCGAGCTGTGCGACCTGACCATCCGCGTGCCGCACCAGACCACGGCGCGGGTCCAGGAGGCCCATATCACCATCGGCCACATTCTGTGCGAGCTGGTGGAACGCGCGCTGGTTGAGGCGGGTAGATAGGGGCCATGGACCGCGTCTTCTGTGCGCTGGGCGTGGACGTGGGGGGCACCAGAGTCTCGGCGGCGCTGGTGGGCGCCGAAGGCCGCTGCCTGGAATTGCAGCGTCGGCCGACGCCAAGATCCGACGGTGCCGAGGCGACCCTGCCGCTCATCGCCGAGATGATCGACGTGATCCTGGCGGCGACAGAAGTTCGTCCGGTGGGAATCGGGATCGGCTTCGGCGGACCGGTGGACCACCGCACCCGACGAATCCGACGCTCCCACCACGCCCCGGGCTGGGCCGACGTGGACCCGAGCCGGTTCCTCGGCCCGCGCTTTGGCCTTCCGGTATGGCTCGAGAATGATGCCAATGCCGCCGGGCTGGGCGAGCTGGTCTTCGGTGCCGCCAGGGGAGCCGCCGCTTGCCTCTATGTCAACATCGGCACCGGTGTGGGCGGAGCGATCCTCGTGGACGGGGCGATCCACCACGGGGCCCACGGCAATGCGGGGGAGTTCGGACACATGGTACTGGACCCGACGGGGCCGGAGTGTCCGTGCGGCAAGCGAGGTTGCGTGGAGACGCTGTGTAGCGGCGATGCCATCGGGCGCATGGCCCGCCAACGCTGGGGCGACCGGCCCGGAGAGCCCCCGGCGGGGAAGGAAGTGGGCGCCCTGGCCGGATCCGGTGACCCCTGGGCTCTGGCGATTGTAGCCCAGGCCGCCGAGCACATGGGGCGCGCGCTGGCCATCGCGTGTAACCTGCTGGACCCGGAGATCGTCGTGCTCGGAGGCGGGGTGCCCGAGATCGGCGAGGCCTACATGCAGCCGGTCCGGGACGCCTTCGGGCGGTATGCCATGCCGGTGCCCGCCGAGCGCACGCGGGTGGTGGCGGCGTCCCTCGGCTACGATGCGGGCGTCGTCGGAGCGGCCGCGGTGGCTCTGCTGTCCTCAATCGCATCGTAGGTCACTCTTGCGTCGATCGCCGTTCCCGCCCGGACGTCACTTTCCCGGGCGACAAAGCGATCCGTCTGGGTCGCCGTCTCTCACACGCTGCCTCAAACAGGAGGCCCCTCACGCATGAAGCGCCTGGACGCCAGCGGTCTGAGTATCTACATGGATCCGGAAGCGCTGCATCTGTCCTTTGTCGACACCCCCGGCGCAGTGTTCCAGCGCCCGGAGTACTCGGTACGAACCTTCGAGAAGCTCGCCCCGATCCTTGAGGACCCCGGCAGCGTGACCGGCCACGAGCAGGAGATCGTGTACTTCATGTTCCGCAACCTGGGGCTGAAGGGCTATGAGGACCTGCTGAAGACCTACAGCCTCCGGTATGACATGAGCCTCTTTCGCCAGCACCTGTTCGGTCAGGAGCTGATGAAGACCTCCGGTCACTACCACCCTGCCATCTGGAAGGGTGGCTGCTCGTATCCCGAGGTGTATGAGGTCGCCCATGGCAGGGCCATCTTCCTCATGCAGGAAGTGGATGACATCCACGCGGGACCCGATGATGTGGAGGTCAGAAGCTGCATCGCGCTGGAATGCGAAGAGGGCCAAAAGGCGGTCATGCCGGCAAACTTCGGGCACGTGACCATCAACCCCGATCCGAACAACGTCCTGGTGACGACCAACTGGGTCTGCTCGGATTTCGCCTCGGTCTACGGCGGCGCCGAGCGCTGCCGGGGCTTCGCCTGGTACCGTACCGAGGACCGCGGGTGGGTGGCCAATCCGCACCTCAAGCGTGGGGTGCCCAGGCTTCGCCACGCGCGCTGCGCCGAGGTACCAGAGCTGGGCCTGGTGGCGTCCAAGGGTCTCTACGAGATCGGCGCGGAGAATCCCGAACTGATGGCCTTCCTCAAACGTCCACAGGACTTTACCCCGCTGATTTGGGCCGGGATCGAGTTCCGGGATGCCGAAGATGAGCACTGGAAGCAGGAGTACATCGCCCGGTTCAGCGAGTCATACCCCAGGAGGTGAGCCCCATGAGTGACGTGCCCAGGCTTGCGTTGTCCTTCGACGACGTGCTCTTGGTGCCTCGGAGGTCGGATGTGGTCCCGGTGAACGTCGATGTCTCGACGCGGCTCACCAGGGACATCCGGCTCAACATCCCGCTGCTCAGCGCCGCCATGGACACCGTGACCGAGGCCCCCCTGGCGATCGCGCTTGCCAGAGAGGGCGGGATGGGGATCATCCACAAGAACCTCTCCATCGATGAGCAGGCCGTGGAGGTCGACCGGGTCAAGCGGTCGGAGAGCGGCATGATCGTCAACCCCGTGACCCTGTCCCCCGGCGCCAAGGTGGGCGAGGCCGAGGAGCTCATGGCCAAATACCGGATCTCGGGGCTGCCCATCACCGAGGGCGGGAAGCTGGTGGGGATTCTCACAAACCGCGACCTGCGGTTCGAGACCGACATGGAAAAGCCTGTGCGCGAGGCCATGACCTCCGAGCATCTGGTCACCACCGGCGAGGGCACGACCCTGGACGAGGCCAAGGCGATCCTGCACACCCATCGCATTGAGAAGCTCCCTGTGGTCGATGGGGAATTCTACCTCCTGGGCCTGATCACCATCAAGGACATCGAGAAGGTCGCCAAGTACCCTATGGCCTGCAAGGACGAGCTGGGACGCCTGCGGGTTGGGGCCGCGGTGGGCGTGGGGAGTGACGGGAAGGATCGGGCCGCGGCGCTGGTGGCCACCGGCGTCGACGTCCTGGTGGTGGACGCCGCGCACGGTCACTCCGAAAACGTCATCGGCATGGTCTCCGCTCTGAAGGAGGCCTTCCCCGAGACCCCGGTCATTGGAGGCAACATCGCCACGACCCAGGGGTGTCGCGACCTGATCGCCGCCGGCGCCGACGCGGTCAAGGTCGGTCTCGGCCCCGGCTCCAGTTGCACGACCCGTGTCGTGTCGGGTTCAGGAGTGCCTCAGATCACCGCCATCACGGATGCGGCCGAGGTCGCCCGGGAGCATGGTGTGCCCATCATCGCCGACGGCGGCGTGAAGTTCTCCGGCGACATC
>CAYRFY010000711.1:0-4052 GCA_964423635.1 uncultured Armatimonadia bacterium
CGGGGCGCCGCCGCTTTGTAGGGCGCGGGCCTGTACCGCGCCAAGGGAGCCGGCCAACACCAATGACGAACGCCGGCGGCGCACAGGTCGCCGCCCTACAACGGCAACGGCGCCTCACCGCCGGACACGGAGGCTTTCGCAGATGCTTGTACTCGACAGTAAGGTCGATGTGTTGGTGGTGGGCGGTGGCACCGCCGGAACCATTGCCGCCCTTCAGGCCGCGCGCCTCGGGGCGAAGACCCTGCTCCTGGAGATGGGCGGCCAACTGGGGGGCACCATGACTACCGGCGGTGTCGCCTTTCCCGGCCTGTTCGATGCCTGGGGCAGGCAGGTCATCGCCGGGATCGGCTGGGAGCTGGTGAAGGCCACCGTGGAGCTGGACGGAGGCGAGCTGCCGGATTTCTCCCAAGTCCCCGAGCACCATTACGAAAATCAGGTCCGCATCAACCCCGGTCTTTACGCAGCCCTGGCCGAGCAGGCCTGCCTGGCGGCGGAGGTCGAGTTGTGCTACTACGAGATGCCCTTGGAGGTCGAGAAGACCGACGGCGGCTGGCGGGTGGAGACGGTGGGGAAGGCCATGCGACGTGACATTGAGTGCCGCCAGCTCATCGACTGCACCGGCGGGGCGGACGTGGTGGGCATGCTGGGTCTGCCCCGTCAGCGGGAGGACACGATCCAGCCCGGCACCTTCGGCTTCAGCCTCATCGGGATCAACCTGTCGGCAGCCGACCCGCAGCTCACCGCGCACCGGTACCAGGAGGCGGTCACGAAAGGCACTCTCTGGGGCGAGGACTACTACCACGATTTCGGGCGCTTCGCCGCGCTCCTGCACGGAGCCTTCGGGCTCTGCCATGTGATGGATGCCGACGATTCCACCTCCCCGGCCGCCACGGCGAGCAACATCGCCGGTCGCGAATCGATGCTCCGCACGCTGCGCTTCGCCCGCACGCTGCCGGGCTGCGAAAACGCGCGAGTGCAGCGGGTCATGGGTGCCACCTCGGTGCGCGAGACCTACCGCATCGTGGGAGAGACCCAGGTCACCGTGGAGGACTACCGCGCCGGCAAGCGCTATCCGGACGCCATTTGCTACGCCTTCTACCCGGTGGACCTGCATGACGAGCAGGGAGTGTCCCCGGAGCCGCTAAGGCCGGGAGTGGTCCCCACTATCCCCTTCGGCGCCCTGGTACCGAAGGGAACGGAGAATCTGCTGGTTGCGGGACGCTGTGTGGCCAGCGACCGCCTGGCCAATTCCGCCCTGCGGGTGCAGGCGCCGTGCATGGCCATGGGCCAGGCCGCGGGAGCCGCGGCCGCCCTGGCCGCCGGAGCGGGAACCGCCCCCACGGCTCTGGCGCTTGAGAACATCAAGGCCGCACTGCAAGACCACGGGGCCATCGTGCCCTGAGTAGCGCGCCATGGCCGATAGCTGTCTTACCACGGATGTGCCAACCCATCTCACAGGAGGACGACCATGCCGATGCACGAAGACCCGCAAGTGCTGTCCAAGGAGACACTGGACCTGGAGAGGGCCCGCATGTCACTTCGCGAGGAGCTGGAGGCCATCGACTGGTACTCCGAGCGGATCGATGCCACCGATGACAAGGTGCTCAAGGAGATCCTCGACCACAATCGGGCCGAGGAGAAGGAACACGCCGCCATGCTCTACAAGTGGATCTGCGAAAACGACCCGGAGCAGGCCAAGGAAGCCGAGGAGCTCGAGGGCAAGAAGGTCAAGGACGTCCTGGCCGACCACGAGTAGGGGGCGGAGAGGACGGCGGGGAGAACGGCTCACCACGGAGACACGGAGAGCACGGAGTTCCACGGAGAACGGCTCACCACAGAGAACGGCGAGTGAGGCGAGGACGGCGTTGTTCACGAACTCTGCCGCCGGTGCCTCTCTCCTGCCGTTCTCGGCGTCTCCGTGTCTCTGTGGTCTGCCGTCCCGTCCCGGGGCGCATCGCTCCGGAGGGCGCAAGGAGAATAGTCATGCTCCATCTCGGCATCTTCGGCATCCTGACGCTCATTCCCGCCGGCACGGCGGGGGCCGTGGAAACCTACAAGCTCGACGAGATCCACCTGCGGGACCCCTTCATCCTGCCGGTGCCCGAGGAAGACCTGTACTATCTGTACGGCACCGGCTGGCGCCTGCCGGGCGGACCGGGGTTCATGGTCTACAAGAGCCGGGACCTGCTCGCCTGGGAGGGGCCCTACGCCGCCTTCGAGGCGCCGGCCGGGTTCGAGAGCGAGAACTACTGGGCTCCCGAGGTCCATGCCTACCGGGGCAGGTACTATATGCTGTGCACCTTCAAGCTTCGGGGCGAGGGAGGCTATCGGCACACCCGGATCCTGGTCTCCGACCGGCCCGAAGGGCCCTACGGTTTCCTCACCGACGGCCCGGCGACGCCGAAGGACTGGTTCTGCCTGGATGGAACGCTGTATGTGGATGAGGCCGGCAGTCCGTGGATGGTCTTTTGCCATGAGTGGGTGCAGGTGGTGGATGGCGAGATCTGCGCGCTGCGCCTGACGGAAGACCTCAAGCAGGCCGTGGGCGAGCCGATCTTGCTCTTCCGCGCCTCCGAGGCCCCGTGGGGGCACAGCAATACGGGCACCGAGCGCAAGGGTGGGGTCACCGACGGCCCGTTTCTGCACCGGACAGCGGAGGGCAACCTGCTCATGCTGTGGTCGAGCTTCGGAGCGGGAGGCTACAAGCTGGCCGTGGCCCACTCGCAGTCGGGCACGATCGAGGGGCCGTGGGTGCAGGAGCCCGAGCCGATCTTCAGCGACGACGGCGGCCACGGCATGCTGTTTTGGCGCCTCGACGGGCGGCTCATGGCCACTTTCCACCGGCCGAATCGCGGCCCGCTGGAGCGGCCCAGACTGTTTGAGGTTCACGAGGAGGGCGGCAGTCTGCGCCTGGAGCGATGGCGGCCGTGAGTGCGAGGCCGTAGGCGTGAGGTCCTAGGTCGTCTGCCGTCTGGAGAGGCCGAGTGTGCAGCCGGTGCGACGCTTGCGTCGCCGCACACCCGGCCCAGCCGTTGGGCGCTATCTTCCTGAGCCCGCGCCGGCGACCTACTGGCCCGCAGGCGACGGCGTCACGGAACCCTCGGACGCTTCGAGTGTCAAGCGTATCGGTGGGGGATCACAGGCACATGGGGATGGGCCATGTCCGTGGGCACGGGCCGCAGTGGACTGTCCGTCTGGCTCTCCGGCTCGCTGGGTGTGGCGCTGCTACTTGCGGCGGTCTGCGGTCTACTGCACCTGTGGCGCTGCGGGCATTTCTCTCCCTGGCACTCCTTCTCCGCCGACCTCGGCGCCGGGCGCAGCCTCGCGGTCAGGTACCGGCCACTCCCCCGGCCGGCGGAGCACCTTCGCGTGTGTCTGGTACTGGCCTCACCGGCTGCCGGCACACTACAGTCGACGATAGTGCGCCGCGGCCGGTTGCCGCACACGGTGGAGTTCCGCGGGCTGCGCGGCGGACGGGTGTGGGTTGTTGTGCAAAGCGATGGCTCCGGACGCACCGTGGAGTGTGCGCTGACTGTGCGCAGGGGGCAGGTGTGGCACGCCGGGTGCCCCGAGGGGCTGCCGGGATGGGCCGAGAGCGATGGTGGGGAGCTGTTGGCCCGCTGGGTGCTGCTCTGCCATGGCCGGCCGCCGGTGTACCTCAACTGGGAAGGCAGAGCCCGGGGCACGCTGCTTCAGAGCAAGGCGGGCGCCGACGGCGAGCGCCACGCGCTGATCTTCCGCACCGGAGACAGCCGCTACCGCGACGCCCGCGTGGTGCCCACCGCCCGGGGTGCCGTGCTGCTCGGTCGCGAGGCGTCGGGCAGGTCGGTGCCGCTCGCGGAGCTGGACAGCTCCCGCCATCTTCTCGTGGATGCCGACGGCTACCGGTGGTACTTCGGGCCCGCCGCCTCGCGACCGGCGGCCCGGTAACCGCGCAGAGCCGCCGGTGCTCGGCTGTCTCCCCGCCGTTTCCCCTGCCTCTCCCCTGCCTCTCCCCTGCCTCTTCCCTGCCTCTCCCCTGCCTCTTCCCTGCCTCTCAATACATCTCTTTC
>CAYRFY010000712.1:0-4049 GCA_964423635.1 uncultured Armatimonadia bacterium
GAGGCCTCAGCACCCCCGAAAACTAGAAAATCAGCACCGTCATGATCGCGATGACCACCAGCAGCTCGATCAGAGTGAATCCACGGGCTCGGCTCATGGTTTTGCGCTCCTTCTTTTCATCTAGGGATGTGCGGACAGCCGCGGATGCTAGATTCGGTGCGAAGACCACAAACTCCTGCCGCGATCCGTCACACGCAGAGACCCCGCCGCAGCGGCGGGGCCTCTGGGGCACGGCTCCGACATCAGGACTACCCTGCCGGGCGCTTCACGAAACCTTCACCACCGCCCGCAGCATCCCCGGCTCCCTTCTCTCCGCAGCCTCGAAGGCCGCCGCGGTGTCCTCCAGGGAGAACTCCTTCACCGGGAAGGCCGTCAGGTCCACCTTCCCTTGTTCCACCAGCTCCACACAGTGCTCCAGCGTATTGCGGGAGCGGCGTGAGAAGTAGACCGTCAGCTCCTTGCGGCGCGGAACCGTGGAGTTGAAGGTCACGTCATCTGGATGCGGGATGCCCACCACGACGACCTTGCCTCCCGGTCGCACCAGCCGCATGGCCTGCTCCACCGCCGCATTGTCGCCGGAGCACTCGAAAACCACACTGGGGCATCTCACCGGGTCGCCGATGGCGGCCTCCAGGTCGGCGGCGGTGGCCGTCACCGTGTGGGCGCCGAGGCGGGCGGGGAACGCCCGGCGGTCCTCTCTCGGCTCGGCGACGGTAATGTCGGCAAAGCCCGCGGCCTGCGCCGCCACCATCGTGCACATCCCGATGCAGCCCGCGCCCAGGATGGCGATGGTGTCCTGCGGCTTCATATCCGCCAGGCGCACGGCGTGCACGCCCACACCCAGCGGCTCGGTGAGCGCGCGGCTCACGGCATCCATCTTCGGCCCCGTCGGACACACGGAGAAGGCCGGACAGTTCATGTACTGGCGCAGCGCTCCGTCCTCCTGCGGAAAGCTGGGAAACACCACGTGGCCGCAGATGTTCGTCATCCCCATCTTGCACAGGTCACACTCGCCGCAGTGCCAACTGGGCTCCACGGCAACGGGCGTGCCCACGGCCGGGCCGTCCACACCCTCACCCAGGGCAACCACGGTGCCGGAGAACTCGTGGCCCTGGATCATAGGGTGATCGGGCACCACGCCGCTGGCGTCGCCCTCCTCGTACAGCCGCAGGTCGGAGGCGCAGATGGCGACGGCCTCGATGCGCAGCAGGACCTTGCCCGGCGCAGGCTGCGGGGCCGGCTCCTCCACGATGCGAATATCCTTCTTGCCGAACAAACGGGCGGCTTTCATATGCGTAGACTCCCGAAATGGCTTGGTGGAAAGCAGATTGTACAACGGCTCCGGCGAGGCGGCAATGGCTCGGCCCGGAGAAAGCCTCTCACTTGCACACGATGTGCAAAACGCGCACCTCGCCCGCCGGAACCTCCAGCCGGATCGTGCTCGCCTCGGCTGCGTGGGTGACCGCCAAAGCGGCGTCCGTCACCCACTCCTCCACCTTCTCCACCGCACCCGAGAGCTCCACGGCGACGGCCAGAGCCTCCTCGTAGCGGACCGTCGGCCGGCCCAGAGGCATCTTGGTGACACCCTGATTGTTGAACAGCCCGATCACCCAGCCGTCCGCGGTGCGGTTGAGGGTGTACTGGGCGCCCGGGCTGACCCTCACCGGGGAGAGGCCGCTGCACAGATGCCCCAGCAGGCGGGAGAGCAAAGGCAGGGCTGTGCCGTCGTGGTCCAGGAGGTAGTGGGGAGTCGTGAAGACCACCTTGCCGCGGCCGACGGTGTTGACGCACACCAGCACGTCGCCATCGGCCGTGGTGGCCACCGGGGTGGCTCCGTCCAGCTCGATGGGGGCATAGTCGAAGGGCTTTGACGGCAGCTCGGCTCCGTCCAGGCCGCAGCGGGCCACCGTGGCCGTTTTCGTGTCTCCCGTGAAGGTGGCCCCCAGTAAGTCGGCCCCGAGGTGCTCGCCCACCTGACGCGCATTGATGACGAGAGTCCCGCCGGCTTCCACGTAGCGGGTCAGGTGCTCGGCCAGGAGGGCGTTGACGCGCACGTCACCCACCAGCATCGCCACCGGGTAATCCCCCAGGTTGGGCAACGTTTCCGTGGTGAGGACATCGAAGACATCTCCGAAGGGTGAGGGGGCTAGATAGCCCTGCTCGGCCTCCATCATCCGGGCGCCTTCTGCCTCGAAGGTGTAGTCTCTCGAGGGGTTCCACGGGTAGATGGTATTGAACAGCTCATCCAGCATCCGGTCGCCCTCGGACAGCGGCAGCCGTCCCCAGATGAGATGGGGCGTGCAACCTTTGGGCGACCAGCCGTGGGCGAAGTCCAGGATCAGGGCCACCGGGGTATAGGGCGTGCCGCGGTCCTTCTCCGCCGCGAGGCGGAAGAGCTGCTCGGCCATCAGTCCCACCGGCGATAAGCGGTACCCCTCGCCACTGCCGGGCTCGTAGCCCGCGATGCGGTGGATGTCCTCCTCGGCGAAGCTGAGCAGATCGCAGTTCTCGAACCACAACTGATTGGCCCCGGCCAGCCAGGCGGCATAGGAGATCCTCTTGTGCAGCGATAGCGAATGCCCGCTGAAGGGCCCGGACTGCGCGGTGAGCAGATCGTCGGTGTAGGAAAAGTCGGTGACCTTGCCCCCGAACCAGGAGGACAGGTCCACCCCCCAGGGCTTGGAGAAGCTCCTGGCCGCACCACGCGTGGCCGCAAGCTGCAACTGGGTGCAGGGGATGTTCTCCCCCACCTCGGCGATCACCGACTGGGCGCCCCATTTGAGGGCGTGATGATGGAAGAAGCGGTAGCCATCCAGAGCCAGCACGGCGCGCTTCACCGGAGCGGTGTCGGCCAGGTCCTCATAGAGGCTCTGCAGCTTCCGCAGCCCCTCGTCCCGGTCGGCGATGGGGCCGGAGAAGTGGTCCTTCATATCCATGCGCAGCAGGCCGTCGCCCCACTCATTCAGCGGACCGCCGGGACCCAGGACCAGACTATAGAAGCCCAGGAAGCGGTCACCCGCGTCGGCGACGATGCGGGCCTGCAGCTCTCTTGTGTCCTCGTCGGCGGCGGGACGCAGCGTGAAGGGCCGGCCGCAGTCGCTGAGCAGCGCCTCGTCGTTCGGAGCGTGCAGCCAGGCCGCCTGTGAAAACAGCGGGTGCTCCGCGAGCCCCCAGCGCTCCCATACCTCCGGCCGGTATTCGGCCAGGTGCCAGAAGTCTCTCCCGGCGATGTTCAGCGGACGCCATGACTCCGGGGGCTCGAGACCCGCCCGCTCCACCAGCGGCGCCACTGCGTGCTCCACGCGGCCCTCCACGGCGTACAGGCGCACATTGTCCAGCCGAAACCCCCACCGACTGCGCGGGTCGTAGGCCCCCGCGGAGAAGTGGATCCTACCCGACACCATCGGGTCATGAGCCAGTGACCAGCGCGCCACCTGCTCCCCGCTCTGCCTGTCGCGAAGCGTGATGACGGTTGTCGCCTCCTGATTGGCGATCGACACCTGGTACCACCGGTCTGTACGCGGCGGGAAACGCCCCTCCGAACTCGCCCTGCAGGCCCACTGCCCGTTCTTGTGGCTCCAGGCACTACCGCTCTCCTCGATGTACCATACCGCGCCGTTCCAGTCCTGCCCCTCGGCCTTCTCCACCACTTCACACGAGATGGAGTTGCTGTACCCGCCCCTGCGCTCCTCGGAGGGCTGGAGATAGTCGAACTCCAGCACATGCCCCGGCGGCACCTGCGGCCGCGCCACCAACGTGGCGCCCCTGTCGCAGGCCAGCAGGTGCAGGGCACCGTCCTCGATGGCAGCAAGGCTGCCCGCCGTGTCGGGCAAGTGCAACTCCCACAGGTCGCGGTTCAGCTCGAGGGCGGAGAAGTCGTCCTCCAGCAAAGGGCGCTGGCCGGCGGCTGAGGCGGCGAGGGTGCAGAGCAACGGCAGACACAATGCGGCGGTTCGAAGGTGCATCGCGATCGTCGTCTCCCTCGGCTGACGGTCTAGAGGTCCGGCCGAAAAGCCGTTCACAGCCGTCCCGCAAGGCGGGATCGGGCT
>CAYRFY010000713.1:0-4048 GCA_964423635.1 uncultured Armatimonadia bacterium
GCCAAGAGTGTCATTCTGAGAGCGTCCGCTCCCGGCAAGAGCAGCTCGAAGAATCTCCTGGCATTCAGCGGGATTCTTCGCCCAAGCGTCGCAAGCTCGAGCTTGCGACGCCGACGCTCCAGAATGACAGAAACCGGGCCGGCCGGGCTTTTCGGCCGGACCTCTAGAACCCGCGAGGACGCGCTGTCGCGGCAAGCCGGAGCGCGGCGCAGTCGGCTTGCCATCGGCGTAAGCCAAGCGACGGACAACAGCAACGGCCATCCAACACCACGTCCCACGACAACGACCCACATAGGGAAACGACATCGCTTCACCGCGCCCTACAACCACACAGGGGGTCGGGGGTGAGGACGCTCCCGCCTTGCGGGACCGTCGCTGCCGTCCGACCGGCCAACGGAGGCGGGTTGGAAAGCCCGCCCCACCAACGCCAGGCGCCTCTCGCCGTTGCCGTCGTCCTTGCCGTCACCCACCCCCCGGCCCCATTACTTGCCCCAAAGACGGGCGAGACGGGAGGAGGGGGAGCACGGCCAGTGACTACAGGTCTGTCGCTTCCGGGATGCAGACCTCGTCCCCCTCACCGATGGCCACGATCGTGAACCGCCGGCGGCCGTCGCCATCGGTGTCCGGGAAGGCCTCCATCCCCAGGCCCTCCCTGCTGGTGGTGAAGTCGGTATGCCCCGCGGCGGCCAGGGTCGCGACCACGTGACCTGTCTCGTCCAGCACCCGCATACCCGGGGCGCAGAAGTAGGTGACCCGGTCGTGTTTCACCACGCCGCCCTCGCCGATCTCCGTCACGCCACCCACGCCGCAGCGCAAGTCCTGCTCGCCCAGTGGGAAGGTGCGCCCGTTCAGCACCCTTTCGATCCGCGCCGCCGTGACATGGGCCCCCGTGTTCACGGTCACCCAGCGTCCGGCCATGTCCTCAGTCAGCACGTCGGCGTCGAGGGTCACCTCGTTGGCCTCGTAGTCGAGCCCCGCAACCTGCACCGAGATCGAGCCCGCGCCCCCAAGCTCCAGGTCCGGTCCGGTCAGGCGGGTGCCATCGAGGAGGCGGGCCGCAATCACGCCGCCCTGCCTGTCCAGCTTGATGCAGGCCGCGCGCCCGAGCACCTCGTGCTGTCCGAAGCGGTGGGCCGTCGCAGGGCGCGGCGTCCAGAACACCACATGCACCTGCCCCGCCATCTCAATGCGCACCGCCGCCGAACCGTCCTCCGGGGTGACCGGCATGCGCTGCGCGCCGCTGATGAAGGGCGCTCCCTTGGAGAAGGGCTCGAACACGCTGAGGAACGTGGATTGGAGATTCTCGCCCGTGCGACGGCGGAGCACCCACTTGAGCTGCTCGGGGAAGTCGGGCCGGCGTTGCGGAATACCGTCGCAGACGATGAGGGTCTCGTCGGTGGCGGGCACATGCACGCGCAGGCCGATGCCCTCCGTGGGCTTCTTGGGGTACAGGGTCGGGTCTCGCGTGAGGCGCCATGTCACACTCGCCGGCCGGGTCAACGGCGCCTCCTGAACGTTCAACAGCCACTGATAGGCGCTGCCCATATAGAGGTGGTAGCGGGTGCCCGGCTTGCCCTCGATCAGGTTCGGGTCATCGTAGAACTTGCCATAGGGCACCTCGGGCCCGGCCAGGGTGCCCTGTGTCCGGGCCTCGGGCAAGGTGACACCCTCCACCGTGAAGTCGCCTTCGGTGCCGTGGATGATCCAGTCGTGCTGCTTGCCCCCCACGACGCGGAACAGGTCCACGCAGTAGGCGTTCTCATCATCGGCCTGGATCAGGAAGCTTGCGCGGCGGTAGTCGGAGACCGTCTCCGGATAGGCCGAGGGCGCCCGGGCCTCTACAAGCTGCGCCCAGCCCTCGCGGTGGTACGTCACCGGCTCACCGAAGCCCAGCGACTGCTTGGTGGCATCCACCATCACCGTATTGTGCACCGCGGTGTGCTCCAGCCAGCCGGAGCGCCGCGGGTCATAGGTGTCGGCGGTCTCGGGATAGCCCAAATCCGGGAGCAGTGGATGGCCGTGGCCGTAGAGCTCCAGATTCAGGCGGTCGATGTGGGCGTGGGCGGTGTAGTACCCGTAGAAGAGGGCCAAAGCGAAGCGGCTGTCGGGCGTGCCCGTCTGCAGGGTGGCATACCCCAGGCCGGGCAGGAGCTCACTATCCACGCCCACCGGCCTGCCGTACTCGGCCGCCGCCTTGCGTATCTGCTCCTCCAGCGGAGGCTCGAACAGGTCCGTGGCGAGGGGCCGGCCGGACTGGACCATGGCCTGCGCCAGGCGCGGGTCCTGCATGTAGCGATAGGCCGTCTGCAGGTACGTGGGAGTCACGCCCAGCGCTCCGGCGAACATGTTGTTCGAATCCCCCATGGGCTGAGTCATGTTGCCGCAGACCATCATCCCAAGGCCCCACAGATACAGACCCCGGAACCGCGGCTCTTTCCACACGTCCACGCCGTTGAGCGCCAGCAGGGCCGCCACATCGCCCAGTTCCGTCATCCAGCCGCAGTTATAGCTGGGGGATTCGAAGGGTACGCCGTCGCGATGGAACAGATTGACCAGGGCATCCGGCAGCGGTGTGTCGGTGTACAACGTGACCTCGGCCGGTCCCCGCATGACCCAGTCCACCATCTCCCGGCTCGTGGGCTCGCCCTCATCGGTGTCCAGGACCAGGGCGATGCGCAGCAGCGCGGACTGGTGCATGCCGTAGTTGCCCGCGATGCGGTGGGAGCCGTCGGTGATGTCTCTGGCGGCCACGCGCAGGAGGCGCTCCTCGATGTCGCGCCGCACTTGCCTGGCGTCCTTGCCCGCGAACCGCTGAAGCTCTGCATCGCCCTCGATGGCCGGGTAGATCGCATCGTAGGCCAGGCTCACGTCCTGGATGGTGAAGCACTCCCAGGTGTGGTACTGCAGCCGGCCGTTGTACCACGGCTGGAACTCCAGACCGTAACGAGACTGCTTCTCGTAGGCGTAGTCGGGATAGACCTCCGAGAGCTTCCACAGCAGCACCGCGGCCTTGTGGGCGTAGCGGGCCTCTCCGGTGAGCAGGTAGGCCTTTGACAGGTCCCGGATCGCCGGTAACAGCCACCGCCGCGACATCTCGCCGGCATAGTAGCCCACGAACCAGTATTTCTTCTCATGCTGCGGGAGCTTGCAGCCCCAGCCGTCGTCCACGTACTCGCCGGTGAGGGAGGCCTTGTCTCGGCAGCCGCCGGCCAGGTAGGCAGCGAAGTCGTTGGAGGGGTACCACTCGCCACCCACCGGACACTGAATTTGATACGGCCTGTCCAAGGACATCTTCCAGCTCTTGGAGCCGCCCGGGTGCTTGAGTATCTCCTGCCCGTGGATGGGGCAGCCCTCGGCGTGTACGGTGCCACAGCGCGGGACGTCCAGAGGCGGCACCAGCCCCGCGATGATCTCGTCCTCATACCCCACCCATTGAGCGGCGCTGCGGAGGATCTTGTCGCGCTCGGCGGCGGCCCAGTCATATCTGGCCAGATTGTCGGCCATGCAGGCCAGGCGCTCGGGGGTGTAGTAGGTCCGACCGGTCTTGGCCTGACACAGGCCCGGCAGTGTGAGCAGCAGGGCGAGGGATAGAAGCGGGCGAAGTTGCATGGCGGACCTCAGGTCTGAGGATAGCGCTCCGCGCAGCGGAGCCACACGGCCGGCACCGACCGGGAACTAGTAGGCTGCGCGGTGTCGGCGGTTCTCCCGACCGGACGGCTCGACGGGCTCAAGCCCGTCGCTGGGCGACGCCGCTGCGCGGCGTCAACGGTCCTCCGGACCGGACGGCCGGGCGGCTTCAAGCTCGGCATGTGTCTGGCGTGGTGCGGGTGCCGCCCGCTAACCGTTGTGCCGCGCACCGTTTGTCCCCGCCAGGCGGGAGCTACCGGGGCCGCACGACACACGGCGCACGACCAGCCCCCGCCGGCGGAGGGCGCCAAACACATACCTGCGGGGAAAGCCAAGGTCGGGTCCCGGCCGTTGCGCAGCGCCGCTCCTACGGCGCCCCCCTCTATCCCCCCGCAGGCGGGGGGAGGCACGACCCGGCGCC
>CAYRFY010000714.1:0-2346 GCA_964423635.1 uncultured Armatimonadia bacterium
AGCCGATCTTCAGGCATGAAGAATGATGTGTGGTGCCGTTGGCCGGGTGGTGGCGCCGCCGCGTCGGTGGGACGCCACCGGCCGCCGCGCCGTCGCCGCCCGGCGGATCGTGACGCGGAATCGCAGTCCCGGGAGCCCGCCATGCGACCACATATCGCTGTGCTCGTCTGTGCCGCAATCCTCGCCTGCCCGATGGCCGGGGCGCAGGTGGCGCCGGTGCATCACCTCTCGGTGGCCACCGATGCGGGGCTGGAAGTCACCTTCGCTGCCCCCACGGACAACGCTCCCGCCCGGCTACAGTTTTCCAAGACCGGCCAGGAGCCCCGCTTCGTCGGCTTCCGTGGCCTCCCCGCGGCCCCGCCGGCGGGAGCCAGAACCCTTCAGCTTCGCTTCCGGCTGACGGGGGAGGGGATCGACACACTCAGGGTCGCCGCTTTGCTGTTTGAGCAAAGCGACGCCCGGTGGCTCAAGCTCGGCGCCCCCACCGCTCCATCGGCCGACGAGCAGCTCGCGGTTCTATCTCTGGCGTCGCTGAAGGCCGCACCCTTCGCCGAAGCCGCGGCCACCGATCCAGACCTGAGCCGCGTCTCGCAGGTCTGGGTGGGCGTGGTCCTCGCGGGGAAGGTTCAGGGGGTCCTCGAGCTTCTGGATGCCGCGTTCAGCGACGCCCGACCCTCGGCCGTGGCGCCCCTGCCCATTACGGATAACGCACCGGATGCTTGGAAGCTGTTCAGCGACCCGGCGGCCCGGACCACGGTGAGCACCCCAGATGAGGGCCCGGACGGTCGAAGCTGCATGAAGCTGCAGTTCCACTTTCCCGGCGGCCGCCACATGTTCGCCAACCCCCATGTGAGCCTGCCTCTGGTCGATCTCGAGGGCTACTCGGCCTTGCGCTTCAGGTACAAGGCCACGCTGCCTGCCGGAATCGCGGGACTGCTGGTGATGGTCGGTGAGGCCAAAGGGGCGATCTACATCGCCGACCCGCCACCACCTCCCAGCACGCAGTGGGCCACACTCACCGTGCCCTTCGCCGAGATGAAGCTGGGCGCGTGGACCAGGGACGACAACGACAGGCTGGACCTGGACGGCCTCACCACGCTATACATCGGGGTCCACGGCACGGCCCTGGGAGACGGTGGCCCGGGGACGGTCTGGGCCACGGACATCGAGTTCATCCCTTGACGGAATACCTACGGAGGTGCGTCGCATGTTACAGAGCCTGGAGACAATCGCTCTGGCGGCACTGGTCGGGCTTGCTCTAGTGGGCTGCTCGCAGGCCGCCACCTTTCACGTTGCTCCGGACGGCAATGACGCCTGGTCGGGAAAGCTGCAGCGCCCGAACGCCGCAGGTACCGATGGCCCCCTGGCTTCCTTGGGCGGCGCGCGTGACGCGATCCGTCGTCTCAAGGCTGAGGGCGCCACCGAGGCGGTGACGGTTCTGGTCGCCGACGGTACGTATTTCGTGTCCGAACCGCTGGTTCTGGGGCCACAGGATGGTGGCACCGCTGAGGCTCCTGTGAGCTATGAGGCGGCGCCGGGGGCCGCTCCAGTGTTCTCCTCGGGCCGGAGGATCACCGGCTTTGAGCCCAAAGAGGATGGCATATGGACGGCCACCGTCCCTGAAGTGGCCGCGGGCGACTGGTACTTCGAGCAACTCTGGGTCAACGGCAGGCGCGCCACTCGGGCACGCACGCCCAATGAGTTCTACTTCTACATCGGCAAGAAGGCCACGCGGGCCGTGGACCCGGCCTCCGGCGATCCCGGCGATCTCTCCGGCCGGGGCTTCTTCGCGCGCCCCGAGGACCTCGCCCAGTTCTCCGAGCTGCCGCAGGACCAGATGAGCGATGCCACCCTGGTGGCCTACCACTCCTGGGAGGTCTCCCGCTCGCGCCTGGCCCACGTGGACCCGGAGACAAACCTCGTGCTGATGACCGCCAATATCCCCTGGGGCTTCGGGCACTGGAACAATAACCAGCGCTACCATGTGGAGAACTTCCTGGGCGCTCTGGACGCCCCCGGCGAGTGGTTCCTCGACCGCGACGGGACCTTGTACACCATCCCGCTGCCCGGGGAGGACATGACGCAGGCTGAGGTGATCGCTCCCGTCTCGGCCCAGAGTTTCGTGCATTTCGCGGGGCAGGCGGACCTGGGCCTATCGGTGGAGTACGTCACTCTCCGCGGCCTGATCTTCTCCCATGGCCAGTACATCCTGCCTCCGGGCGGCCACGGCGACGGCCAGGCGGCGGTGAGCATCCCGGCGGCGATCATGGCCGACGGGGCCCGCAATGTCACCATCGACGGCTGCGAGGTCTCGCACATCGGCATCTACGGCGTCTGGTTCCGCGA
>CAYRFY010000714.1:2356-4016 GCA_964423635.1 uncultured Armatimonadia bacterium
CCTGGGTGCGGGTGGGGTGAGGATCGGTGAGACCGCAATGCAGGCCGACGAGGGGCGTCGCACCCGCCGGATTACCTGCGATAACAACATCATCCGCGGCATCGGCAGGCTGTTTCCCGGCTGTATCGGCGTCTGGATCGGCCAAAGCGGCGACAACCGCGTCACCCACAACGACATCTCCGACGGCTTCTACACCGGCGTCTCCGTGGGCTGGAGTTGGGGCTATCGCGAGACGCTGGCCCACAATAACCACATCGACTTCAACCACATCCACCACATGGGCCAGGGCGTGCTCAGCGACATGGGCGGCGTCTACACCCTGGGCCTGTCCGACGGCACCACGGTCAACAACAACCGGATCCACGACATCTACTCCTATGACCTCTACGGCCGGGGCGGGTGGGGGCTGTACAACGACGAGGGCACCAGCCGCATCACCATGGAAGGCAACCTGGTCTACCGAGTGAAAACCGGTGGCTACCACCAGCACTATGGTGAGGACAACAAGATCCGCAACAACATCCTCGCCTATAGCATGAACGGTCAGCTCCAGCGCTCCCGGGTGGAGGACCACATCTCATTCACTTTCGAAAACAACATCGTCTACTGGAACGGTGGCCAGCTCTACACCGCGGGAAGCTGGCGCGATGACAACGTGATCTCACGCAACAACCTGTTCTGGGACGCCTCGGGCGAGCCGGTGACCTTCCACGAGTTTACCTTCGAGCAGTGGCAGGAGAAGGGCAAGGAGCCCGGCTCCCTGGTGGCCGATCCGCTCTTTGTGGACCCTGAGAACGGGGATTTCCGTCTGCAGCCCGACTCTCCCGCCCTGAAGGTGGGCTTCAAGCCCTTCGACTATACGCAGGCCGGCGTCTACGGGGACGAGGCCTGGGTGAAGCTGGCGTCCGACCTAGAGTACCCCGAGGTGGTCTTTGCCCCCGCGCCGCCGCTGCCGCCGCCACTGGTGGTGGAGGACGACTTCGAGTTGTACAAGGTGGGTGCCCAGCCCGCGGACGCCGCGGTCCATACGGAGAACAAGGGCGATTCCATCGCCATCACCGATGAGGTTGCCGCGGGCGGCAAGCAGTGCCTCAAGGTTCAGGATGCCCCGGGGCTGCAGTATGACTACAATCCCCACTTCTACTACTCCCCGAACTACAAGGAAGGCGTGGCGCGCAGCAGCTTCGACCTCCGGGTCGAGGAGGGTGTGGTGATGTACCACGAATGGCGCGACAACAGCGGGCCCTATCGCGTGGGCCCCAGCTTCTGGGTGCGGGACGGGAAGCTGCAGGTGTGGGGCGAGGAGTTGCTGCAAATGCCGGCTGGTGCCTGGGTGCACATCGAGGTCACAGCCGCCCTCGGCGACGCCTGTGACGGCACCTGGGCGTTGAAAGTCACCATGCCGGACGGTGAGGTCAAGCAATTGGACGGCCTGCGCAACGGCAGCGAGGAGTGGAAGACGCTGACCTGGGCAGGCTTCAGCAGCAGCGCCAAGGCGGCGGTAACGTTCTATCTGGACAACATGAATGTGGGGAGGGAGTAGGGCCTTGCTGGGGGCGTAGGCGTCTTGCCCGCCCGGTAGGCCACACACGCGACGCCGGTAACCGCAATACTGGTCGAACAGCCTCCGTGCCCGCGGGTCCCGCCTGGCGGGACCCGC
>CAYRFY010000715.1:0-4016 GCA_964423635.1 uncultured Armatimonadia bacterium
GGGTGTGATCGCCCCGTCGGGATGGAGCATGTGCCCGGCGCCCGGCCCCGTCGGCCGGGGCACCGGACCCACACGGGCCGCAAAGCCCGATCTGCGCGGCTGCGACCGGCCTCGCGGCCGCGCTTTTGGGACGCCGCTCGCCTTCAGTCGAACCCCAAGACGATCTCCCGCGACCGGCCTTCAGAAAACAGCTCTCCCTCGGTGTAGAGCCAGTTATCTACGCTGCTGTGGACGCTGCGGTCCGCGGCGGTCTCGACCCAGCTCTCGTCCGCCAACTGCACGGCCAGCGCCAGCCCGCCGAACTTGTAACAGTCCCCTCCGGCGTTGGTCAGTTGCACCGTGTTCCGCAGCTTCAGGCCGGCTACAACCTCGGCGGGCAGATCGATAATCACCTCGTCCCACTCCGCGAGCGTGCCACGGTTGGCCGGCACGTTGGCGATCCTCGCGCCGTTGAGGAGGATGTCCTTGTCCCGGTACTGCGGCTCTCCGTTGGAGTCAAACACCCGCACCCGGAGCTTGGCCGCCCGGACGGAGGCGAGGTCCTCGGCGGTGAGTGTACGGTCCAGACGGCGGTTCAGAGTGGTCTCGGCCAGAAGCTCCGTCGTCTGGCGGCGGTAGCCCGCCGAGATCGGTACCGGCAAGAAGCGCTCCGCGTCGGGCGCCGCGCGCTCCGCCACCGGGCGGTCCGCCACGAGCCAGGCGCTCACCGATACATCCGGGCTTGAGAAGGGCTCCTGCCCCCCACCGGGAAGCGTGGCCTCGACCACGGCCTCCGTGCCGCGCAAAGGCCGCAGGTCCAGGCTCTGCAGCGCCCAGGCCGGCCCCTCGCTTCCGCGCGGCGTGGCCGGCTCGCCGTTGAGCGTCAGCGACGTGAAGCTCAGGCCCTTGCCGGCGCCGCGGGTGATGAGGTAGAGGTCACACCGCTGCATGTCCTCGTCGGGTACCTGCACGCGCAGGTGAATACGACCCGTGCGCTGTTCATCGAGCTGTGCCGAGGCCGTGGCCCCGGTCAGTGCCGGAACAGCCAGGGGCTCGGCGGCGCTCGCAGCGCCGGGCTGAAGTTCGACCACCAAGACGCTGCAGCCGGGAACCTCAAAGGCTGCCGGCCGCCCGGAGACGAAGCGGGTGGGCAGGTCCTCGACGAAGGGGTACACCACGCGCCCCCTGAACTCCCGCTCCGGGGCCCCGCGATAGCGGACGCTCTTGTCGAAGGCCAGCTCGATGCCCCTGGCGCGCACGTCTGGATTGCGCAGCACGATCAGGCCCCGATCCCCCAGCCAGTGAACGTAGCCGTGGACCTCGCCCGCCGCCGGGCTGCCGCCCACCATCACCACCTGGTTCATCAGCTCGGACTCTTCTATCGCCCACCGCGTGGCGGCGCCCAGGATGTCCCAGCGCTCCCTGTCCATCATCTCCGGCGTCACGTACAGCTCCTTGAGCTGCACCCCGCGCCCGTAGTACAGGACGCTGCAGTCCGACCACTCCCGCAGGGTCTCTTGCTCCCCGCCGAGTCGGCAGTACTTGCCGTGGATGATCCCGTGGGTCATCATGGCCGAGACCGGTACCAGACGGCGCTGGCGGTGATAGACGTTGTAGAAGTGCACGTCGCGATAGCTCATGTCCCACTCGCGGTGCGAGAGCTGTGGAAAGGTCTTGTCATACCCGAAGTCGCCCGCGCACATCCAGACGCTGTCCGCATGCTCAAGCCACCAGGGGGACAACCAGACGCTGGAGGTGATGTTCAGGAAGATATCCGGCTGCAGCTCGCGTTCGTAGGCCAGGAGGTCCAGCTCGGCGTCCAGGTTCGCCTCGTGGCCGTGGATATCGTCGGGCAGATGGCCGTGGCCCTCGGCGGTGCAGCGCAGCGTGTTGAAGTCATGCTTGTAGTAGGCCAGATTGCCCTGGGTGATGATCCGACGCGTGGCCTCGCGAATCGCCGCGTTGTACTTGGGCCCCACCAGGCAGTAGAACCCGCCGCGATCCGACTTCTCGTAGCCCTCCCCCGCGCCCCAGGCGGTGTCGAGATTGGTGCCGTTGAGCGGCATCCAGATGCCCAGGCGCGAACCGCGGGCCTCCAGTGCGTCCCGCAATGGGGCGAACCCTCCGGGATACAGGTGCGCCTGCGGCATCCAGATGGACTTGCCGTCCTGCCAGCCGTCATCGGGGACGAAAGCGTCCATTTTGATGCCGAAGGGCTTCAGCATGTTGCTGTCATAGGCGTCGAAGGCCGAGGTGAGGTTCTCGAGGGTCAGCTCATCGCCCCGCAAGTCGTACCAGCTATTGTACTGGACGAAATTGCGCGCCGGGCGTCGGATGGTGTCCACATAATCGGAGAAGGCCAGCTCCAGCGGGTCGCCACTGGTCCCGGTGCCGATGACGGCCGTCTTGCTCTGAATCAGCGCCTCCTCCCCCGCGGGCTTGGCCAGACCCGGATGGTGGGCGATGGTGACCGTGCCCTCGGCATACTCTGAATACCCCGCCGGATACTCCAGGCCCGCGAACCAGTTATCACCGATGAAGACCGGCTCGCCCATGCCTCCGCGGTCACAGGGGACAAGGACGGCGAACCTCTCCACCTCGAGACGGTCCACGGCCTGACCGCGGGCCATGTGAAGAAACAGGCGCTTGCGCAGGTACGGAGTGTCGCCCAGCTCGTACTCCACATCCACCGCGCGGGGTGCCTGTTCGGGAAGGCCCGGGCGTGCCCGATACCGGACCCAGACGTGGGCCCGGCCGTTGGCCAGGTCGGTGCCCGGCTCCGCGGCCGGCTCGTAATCCGCCACGGTGAGACGTGTCCCGTCCGGCAGGCGGATCATGAACTCCTCACTGGAGGTGGTGACCTCGTCGGCCCCGTCGGCCCGAGAGACGGCCACCGTGCGCCACGCTCCCGCCTCCAGGACGAGGGTACGCCGCACCAGATCGTTTGCCAGGACGATCCGGCCCTCACTCCGGGTGGCCGTGGGGGCCGCATAGCTCGGGGACAGGCAGAGCATTACCAGCGCAAGGAGACAGGTGCGCTTCATGAAGTTCACCTCCGGGATGGCTGAGCACAGGGGGGCAAGTCGGGGTATGTTTCGCGACAGGGGGGCGGGTGTCCTCCGGCCCGGCCGGTATCCACGGGCCGGGCGGAGGCATGTGGCGATCAGGAGGTGTGAAGGGAGGCGTCGATGACGCGGGCCACCGCACCGCAAAGGTCGTCGATGGCAATCGGCTTGCGCAGGACCTCGGCCGCTCCCAGCGCGGTGAGCTCCGCCGCCAGATGGGCCTCGACGCGCCCCGTCAGGACGATGACGGGCATGCAGGGGGCCCCGGCGGCGGCTCTGAGCACCTCGCGCGCTCCACCGCCGGGCATCATGAGGTCGGCGATGACCAGGTGGAAGCGCTCACGAGCCAGTATCTCCACGGCCTCGGTGGCGCTGCCGGCCCCCGCGACACCGTAGCCATTGCCGACCAGGGATTCGACAAGGATCGTGCGCAGGTCCGGATCATCGTCTGCCACAAGGATGCGGGTCCCTGTCGCCGTGGGGTGCGCCCGGAGGGTCTCCGAGGCCTGCGCGCAGGCCGCCGTGGGGGCCTTACACAGAGGGAACAGAAGGGTGAAGGTGGTCCCCTCCCCCAGGTGGCTTTCCACATCGACGGTTGCCCCGTGACGTTTGAGGATTCCGTGAGCCACGGAGAGGCCCAGGCCGGTGCCCGGAACGCTCTCATTGTTGCCCATGACCCCCTTGGTGGTGAAGAAGGGGTCGAAGATATGGGGCAAGTGCTCGGGCGCGATGCCGCTACCGGTGTCCTGAAGAGTGACCGCCAGGCGGGGCAGCTCGTTCGGGCCGCCCGAGCGCCTCATGCCGATGGTGAGCGTTCCTCCTCCGGCCATGGCGTGGCAGGCGTTGACGACCATATTGAGCAGCACCTGCGAGAGCTGGGGGGCGTCGCCGGACACGGTGAAGTGGCCGTCGGCGAGATTCCTGACGACCCGAACTTCCGCGGCCGCCAGCTCGCCGGCCGCCAGAGAAAGT
>CAYRFY010000716.1:0-4014 GCA_964423635.1 uncultured Armatimonadia bacterium
CTCCCGTACGATGGCATCCGCGTCGCGAGTGATCTCGAGCCGTTCCGGAGTGATCTCGCCGACCACCCGCACCGCCAGACCGGGACCGGGGAAGGGCTGGCGCCAGACCAGCTCATCCGGGAGCCCTAGCTCCAGGCCCAACTGCCGCACCTCATCCTTGAACAGCCAGCGCAGGGGCTCCAGATTCTCGTACTTCATGTCCTCCGGAAGGCCACCCACATTGTGGTGCGTCTTGATGGTCGCCGTCTTCCCCCCGCCGCTCTCGATCACATCCGGATACAAAGTCCCGTGGGCGATGTAGCGGAACTGAGCGAGCTTCGCGCTTTCCTCCTCGAAGGTGCGGATGAAGCACTCCCCGATGATCTTGCGCTTCTGCTCCGGATCGGTGACGCCCTGCAGGCGGCTGAGAAAGCGCTCTCTCGCATCCACCGCCACGAACCGCTCGCCCAGGCGCCTGCCGAACACCACGCCCAGCTCCTCGGGCTCGCCCTTGCGCATCAGGCCGTGGTCGATGAACATGCACAGCAACTGATCGCCGATGGCCCTGTCCAGCAGCGCGGCGCACACGGAGGAATCCACACCCCCCGACAGCGCACAAAGCACCCTCGCATCCCCGATATACTCCCGGAGCGCGTCGACCGAGTGGGCGATGAACGACTCCGGGCGCCAATCGCCGCTGCAGCCGCAGACACCGGTCAAGAAGTTGCTCAGGACCTTCTGGCCCAGCGGGGTGTGCTGCACCTCGGGGTGGAACTGCACGCCGTACAGACCCCGTCCCGGGTCGCCCATGGCGGCGCACGGCGAGTGCTCGGTGCGGGCCAGAACCTCAAACCCCGGCGGGGCCTGGGTCACGCGGTCTCCATGACTCATCCACACCTGCATCTCCGAGCCACAACCCTCGAGGAGCTTCCCGGCGGCGAGGATAGTGGCCGTCTGCTTCCCATACTCGCGCTCGTTGCCGCCCGGCGAGACCACACCGCCCAGATGGGAGGCCAGCAATTGCTGTCCGTAGCAGATCCCCAGAATCGGCACACCCGCCTCGAATAGCTCCCGCGCCGGATGCGGCGCTCCCTCCTCGTACACGCTGGAAGGGCCGCCGGAGAGGATGATCCCCTTGGGCCGCTCTGCCAGTAGGTCCTGTACCGGCGTGTCATGGGGGCGGATCTCGGCGTAGACGTTGAGGGCGCGCACCTTGCGGACGATGAGCTGTACGTACTGTGCACCGAAATCCAGCACGAACACGCGCTCGCCACTGTGGCCTTGGCGGTTATTCACTGCGGTCTTTCCCTGCTTCAGTGAGGTTCATTGAACGTGGCAAGTGGGAATTGACAGGCCCTGCCGGATACCCTCCGAGGCGTGGCCGGGTTCGATGGCGACGATGTGTGCTGTAGGATCGGGCTGCCTTGGGTTACGTGCTCCCGGTCGACATGAGCGATGCTTACGGGGAGTGGGCGCTCGCGGCATACGCCGGACAGTCACTATGATCGCGCCCGGATGCGCGAGAGGTCACGCGGCGCCTTGGTTCCGACAATAAGGAGCAATGGATCAAGCCGGGAATTCCGACGAAACGGTGGGGGAACTCACATCCTATTGAGGCGAGTATAGCAACGCGACTGGGGCTTGTCAACCGCAAATGAGAACAAATGCCCGCCGTGCCCCCGGCTTGGCTCCCCACGCGCCACCGCCGCCCGGAAGCGCGAGTCATCGGCGCATCTTCCTTGGCGAGAACAAGCGGGCAGGACGCGGGCAGGACATGGCCCGCCCGAGGGCGAAGCTACCCGCCTCGGCTTCCCACAGCACCATCGCGGCACTCTCACCCGGAGAACCCATGGCATGCAACAGGTAGCGGTTCAGCCCGGCTCCACACCGGGCCGGGCGTTGCGCTCCGCCTTCTCGGCGCGAGCGGTCATCTCGGGCCTGCTGGCCTCCCTACTCATCGGCTGGGGATGCCCGTACGCCACCTTCGTCATCCAGGGCTCCTACGTTGACCTGGATTTCTCTACCCCCGGCGCCATCTTCCTGCTCTTCTTGCTCACCGCGGTGGTCAACAACGCGCTGGGGCGGATCAACCCCCGCTGGGCCCTCAACCCCGGGGAATGCCTGACCGTCTATATCATGATGGTGGTGGCCTCCGCCGTCCAGACCATGGGGCTGAGCGGACAGCTCATGTCCATCATCACCGCTCCGTACTATTACGCCACCCCGGAGAACGACTGGGACAAGCTGCTACAGCCCCATCTCAATCCCCTGCTGGCGCCTCAAAGCGAGCTCGCCGTCCGCTACTTCTATGAGGGCCTGCCGCCGGGGCGCCTGATCCCATGGCGCGAATGGCTGGGGCCCCTCTCGGCCTGGGCGCCCTTCTTGCTCTGCCTGTACTTCGTGATGATCTGCATCATGGTCATCCTGCGTCGCCAATGGGTGGACAACGAGCGCCTCATCTACCCGCTCACCCAGCTCCCCATGGAGATGGTGGCTCAGCCTCAGGCCGGAAGACCCTCGGGACTGTACCGCAGCGGCATCATGTGGCTGGGCTTTGGGGTGCCGCTGGTCTTTGGAACCCTCACAGGCCTGCATCACTACTATCCCACCATCCCTGCCCCCTCCATGAGCTGGTCGATATCGACCTTCCGCCACACCCAGTCCATGCAGTTCCGCATCAGCTTCCCGATGGTGGGGTTCTTCTTCCTGGTGGAGCAGCAGACCGCATTCTCCCTGTGGTTCTTCAACGTGCTGTTCTTCGTCATCCGGGGCATCCTCAATGTACTGAAGATCGGCATGACCGAGAACCTCGGGGTATACGGCGCGCCCTCGCCCACCTTCGCACACATCGGTATGGGCGCGTTTCTGGTGCTGGTGTTCGGGGGCCTGTACACCGCCCGCGGGCATCTGCGCCAGGTGGTGGCGCGCGCCTTCGGCGAGCGCGGTGGTGCCGACGACAGCGGCGAGATCCTGTCCTATCCGGTGGCCTTCTGGGGGACGGTGATCGGACTGGCCTTCATGGCCGGATGGCTTGTGTGGAGTGGCATGTCGCTGTGGGTGGCCGTGTCCTTCCTGCTCGTGGCCATGGTGCTGTTCATCGGCCTGACGCGAATCGTGGCCGAAAGCGGGATGGCCGAGGCCGTGGCTCCCACCATCGCGCCCGGAGTCATCGTCTCGGCGGTGGGAGCTCCCGCCATCGGCTCCCGCGGCCTCACGGCCATCGCCATGAGCTACGTCTGGTGCTCGGATATGCGCACCTTCGTCATGGCCTCGGCGGCCAACGGGCTGAAGCTGGCCGAGAGCACCCAGGAGGGAAAGCGTCCCCTGTTCTGGCTCATGGCGGCGGCCGTCCTCGTCAGCGCGCCCCTGAGCATCTACCTCACCACGCGCTGGGCCTATCGGGTGGGCGGGGTGACGATGAATAGCTGGTTCTTCGGGGGCGGCCCCCTGGCGCCGCTCAAGTGGGTGCAGGTTCACTTCCTCAACCCCGAAGGGCCCAATGTCGCAGGCTGGCTCCTCACGGGCCTCGGGGCCGGGCTGATGGCCCTGCTGGCCGCGATGCGCCAGCGCTTCCTCTGGTGGCCGTTTCACCCCATCGGCTTCGCCCTGGCCCCGGTGTGGATCATGGACCAGCAGTGGATGACCATCCTGCTCAGTTGGCTGGCCAAGGTGGCGATCCTGCGCTACGGTGGCGTCAAGACCTACCAGCGCGCCAGGGGCTTCTTCCTCGGGCTCATCCTGGGGCAGTTTGTCACCAACGGCCTGTGGCTGGTGGTCGACCACATCGCCGGCGGCACCGGGAACCAGATATTCTGGATCTAGCCCGCCGCGCAGCGGGGCCACACAGCGACGGGCTTCGTATGTGTGTATCGCTGTCTGCCGCGGTGGTACCGCGACGCCGTCTGCCGTCTCAGGCCCGCAGGGCCATTGGCGCCGCTGCGCGGCGCCTCGCGGTCCTCCGGACCTAACGCCCACGGCGGACGGCCAACGGCGCCGCCGCTCTGTAGGGCGCGGGCCTGTACCGCGCCGAGAAGG
>CAYRFY010000717.1:0-3970 GCA_964423635.1 uncultured Armatimonadia bacterium
ACCGCCCGTGCTCGTCGTCATCCTCTACAACCAGTACGGCTTCCACCTTGCCGCATTGCTCAGCCTCACGGTGGTCGCTGTTGCCACGGCCCTGTACATTCGTCATGCACCGCCCTCTCCCCCGGCGCGAGCCGCTACCTTCGCGGCCTGGTCGGGGTTGGTATACTATGTGTGTGGCCCCCCCTACATCATGGGCGCCGTGGTCTGCGGGATCTTCGAGCTGGCACAGGACCGGCGCCTTCTGGGCCTGCTCTGGCTCATGGCGGCGGAAGCCGTCCCGTACCTGGGCGGCATTGTGCTGGCAGGTCTGGAAGTGGACGCCGCCTTCCTCCGACTGACGCCTTTCGATCGACTGGCCGCCCTCGAGGGCCGGTGGGCGCTTGTGCCCTTATTCCTCTTCTTCCCTCTGGTGGCTCTGTGGCCGGCCGCTCAGCGTTCACGGATGGGCGGCCGGCTTGTGGCTCTGCAGACCACCGTCGAAACCCACCTGCGTCCGGCATTGCGCCTGCTGCTGCTCAGCGCCATTCTCGCGGCGGCCCTGGTCCTCACATTCCGCGGCGGGCTGCGGGCCGGTCTGCAGATCGAGCGTTCTGCGCGCAATAAGGACTGGGGGCGGGTGTTGAGAGAGGCTGAGAAGCTGGAAATCCACCATTACTCCCTGGGGACGGCCTTCTGTGTCAACCGGGCCCTGCTGGCCCTGGGGCGGCTTTCGGAGGAGATGTTCCGTTACCCTCAGGCGCCGGAGAGCCTCATGCTCGGGGTCACCACCGCCGGGATGAACCCGGACACGGCCCACATGCTGCGGCTGCCGCTGTTCTTCGCCATCGACGACGTGGAGTTCCAACTGGGACTGGTCAACGAAGCGGAGCACTGGTGCCACGAGGCCCTGGAGGTCCATGGTGAGCACGCGGTCACGCTCCGTCGCCTGGCAACGATCAACATCGTTAAGGGACAGGTGGCCGCGGCGCGCCAGTTCCTGCGGGTTCTGGGGCGCAATCTGATCTACGATGAATGGGCCCGGCGGCGCCTGGAACAGTTGCAGGCGGATCCAACTCTCTCCGGCGATCCCGAGGTGCAAGCCATCCGCGCGGTGATGCTCCGGCGCGGCCCCGATGTGCTTCGCTACTCGGGGGAGGCCCGCTACAAGGCCCTGCTTGAGAATGACCCGCAACAGAGGGCTGCCTTCGAGCTGCTCATGGCGGACTACCTGCTCAATCGCCGCCTGGACGAGTTCGTGCGGAACCTGCCCCGACTGGATGAACTGGGGTATCACGCAATCCCCCGGCACTATCAGGAGGCCATCCTGGTGTACGAGACCGAGCGGAATGCGAGGGTAGAGCTGGGCTCCCACTGGATCGACCCGGAGACAGAGCGGCAGTTCGCGGCCTTTTGCCGGCTGGTGGGGCCTTATCAAGCCCGGGACGACCTGGCCTCGGCGCAGGGACCGGCGGCCCCGATGTACGGAAACACATATGCCTACTATCACCTGTTCGGTCGATCGGGGGCGGGCCTGAGATGACGGGTGGCCTGCTGCGGAGGACAGGCGCGGAGGGGCCGGTGGCCGGAGGCGGCCGCCGCCTGCCGGCGCTGCTTGCTTTGGCGGCGCTGACGTTGCCGGGCTGCGCGCCTTCGCCCCCGAACTCCGGCACCCCGGCGGGGCGTCCGGCCGTGCTCAGGCCGGACTACGCCGGCACGGTGATTCCGCCCAACATCGCCCCCCTGAACTTCCTTGTTCGGGAGCCCGGAGATCGCTTCTTCGTGGAGATCGGCGCCGGGGCCGGCTCGCCGATAGTGGTGCTCTCGAAAACGCCGGACATCCGCATCCCGGCCCGCAAGTGGCACCGGCTGCTTGAGGCCAACCGGGGTGGAGCCCTGCACTTCCGGATCAAGGTCAGGTCGGCGGAGCGAGGCTGGATCGCCTTTGACCCAATTGAGAACCGCGTCGCCTCGGAGGACATCGACGGCTATCTGGCCTATCGCCTCATCAAGCCACTGTACAACTACTGGCGCCACGTGGGCATCTACCAGCGCAACCTGCAGAGCTTCCAGGAGCGCACGATCCTCAGCGGCGAGACGCTGGCCGAGGCCTGCGTCAACTGCCACTCGTTCTTGAACAACCACACGCAGCAGATGAGCATCGGGCTCCGCAGCGGCTTCCACGGTAGCGGGACGCTCCTGATCGATGGGAACGAAGTGACGGCTCTGGGGGCGAAGTGGGGCTACAACTCCTGGCACCCGGGCGGCGGGATGGTGGCGGTGACGCTCATGGACGTGCACCAGTTCTTCCACGCGGTGGGGACCGAGTTGCGGGACGTGGTGGACCTGGATTCGGACCTGGTGATCTACCACGCCGACGGGCGCAAGGTGGACACGGCCGGGGCTCTCGCCGATCCCGACCGCCTCGAAAGCTATCCCTGCTGGTCTCCCGACGGCAAGTCGCTTTACTACTGCTCCGCGGCATTCCCGTTCAAGGACCGCACTCGGGTGCCTCCCGAAAACTATCGACAGGTGCGGTACGATCTGCGGCGAATAACATACGATACGGCACGCAACGTGTGGGGGCGGCCCGAGACTGTGGTCTCGGCGGAGGATACGGGACGCAGCGCCCTGCTGCCCCGTGTGTCTCCGGACGGACGCTGGGTGGCGTTCTGTCTGTGCGAGTACGGTTGCTTCCCGATCTTCCAGGCTTCCAGCGATCTGCACCTGCTTGATGTGAAGACCGGCAAGGTCCGCCAACTGGCCGTCAACAGCGATCGATCGGAGTCCTGGCACTCATGGTCCAGCAATGGACGGTGGCTGGCCTTCAGCAGCAAGCGGCGGGACGGGGTGTTCACACGCACCTACATCAGCTACATCGACCAGCGGGGCCGGGCGGCGAAGCCCTTCATCCTGCCTCAAGAGGATCCCGGCTTCTACGACACCTTCCTGAAGACCTATACGGTCCCGGAGTTGATTGCCGAGCCGGTGAGGGTTCGGCCCCGGGCTCTGGCCGCGGCGGCCAAGTCGCAGGCCAAGGTCAAACTGGAGATGCCTGAGACCTCCATGACTCCCAGTGAGACATCCGGCCGGCCTGCGGCATCGGGAACCGACGCCTGGATCCAGGCACCGCGGCGCTAGCCCAGGTTGCAGACGTTGATCTCCGAGCCGCCGTTGGGAGGTGCCGCATCATGTGGCAGCCGATGCTCAGGTGTTCGGTTTTCCCGGCGTTCTCCTGCGTGGTGATTCTGGTCTGTGGATTGGCATTGGGTGGCTGTGAGCGCGAGAATGGATCGCAGAGCACCCCCGAGACGCAGCCCGTGGCCGCACCCGTCCCCAATGGGGGGCAGGCCACGAAGCGCGTGGAGGTGGACCTGGAGACCGTTCAGTGCCGCAGCGGGAAGGCCACCATCACCATGGGGGTCGTGCCCAGCGTTCTGCCCCGGAATGTCAGTCTCGTGACGCTCTTCGTCCCCGACCGGGCCAGAAGGACCGATCCTGAGAGGCTCTTCTCGGAGACACAGCTTCAGGTTCAGGTGACGTTCCCCGACAGATCCACCGCCGTGGCCACCACCATCGTGCGCGATGGCGAGTACCAGGGACAACTCACCGTCTGGCAGGGCGCCGCCGACATCGTCAAGGATGGTGAGATCCAGTTGCACCTGGAGAGCAACTCGCTCCTCAGGTACGAGGGCGCCGGGAGACTGTACGTCTGGGTCGTCGACTCGGCCAATATGCCGGTGAGCGACAGGCGTGATGTGAAGCTCGACTTCGGCGACCCCCGCTGAGCCGCCCTTCTCAAGGATAGAGCGCCACGGAGTACCTCCGTGGCGCTCTATAGCGACCTGGGATGCGCGGCCACCTCAGCCATCCCCACCTTCCAGGCCTCCTACGGCCCCATTGCCCTTGCTACCCCGACGCCTCCTTGGGCCGCGACGCCCCAAATGCTCTCTTGCCCGTCCACAAGCCAGTTCAGCACCTCCCCTTGGTGCGC
>CAYRFY010000718.1:0-3951 GCA_964423635.1 uncultured Armatimonadia bacterium
ATTGCCGAAGAGCTGGGGCATGGCGTTATAGCCACCCTCGGGGATCATATGTGACAGGTACTCCACCGTCTCCCCGCCCGCCAGCAGCGGCGCCACCTGCGGGTGCTTTCTGAAGCGCACAAACAGGTCGTAAGGCGTATAGGGGCAGTCGATGGCATCGGCGAGCGTCACTCCGACGCCTACGGACAGGCTGGTCTTGTTGGTGTAGATGAAGGCCATGCCCAGCAGGCCGGCGGTGGCGTCGGCCATGAGCTCCATCGCCACGCCCTGGCTGCTGTCGGCAACATGGAAGCGGTCGTTGATCACCTGCTCCGGGAGGCTTATGACCTCCTTGACCACGCTGGCCACCTGGTGTGGCTTGAGCCTCTTCTGCATCCCCAGGCTGATGGCAAGCTGGGGGTTCACTCCCTCGCACAGGATCACGATGGGTGCGTACAGCTCACCGTCCTCCCGGCCGCAGCGCACACCGACGACGGTGTCGCCCTCGCGGAGGACCTCCTCCACCATGGTCTGGCAGATGAT
The DNA here is from genome assembly GCA_964423635.1 of uncultured Armatimonadia bacterium. GTDB lineage: Bacteria > Armatimonadota > Zipacnadia > Zipacnadales > JABUFB01 > CAYRFY01. The sequence goes on from CAYRFY010000718.1 coordinate 523, forward strand.
GAGGGCCCCGGCCTTCTGGGCCTGCGCGGCGAACCAGCGGTCGATCTTGACCCGCAGGACGCTGAAGGCATTGGGCGCCCCGTCCAGCAGCTTGTCGCTGCGGAAGCCGCCCTTGAGTGCCGAATCGCCGGTGAGCATCCAGGCCTGCTGCTCGACGATGGCGCGCTCCAGCGGCGCCTCCTTCCAGAAGTCGGGCCAGACCTCGGCGGTGGGCTTGGTGTACAGGATCCCGCCCATGACGTTCTTGGTCCCGGGCTGATCGCCGCGCTCGATGACGATCGTGTTCAGGCCGGCGCGGGCCGCGACGGTAGCGGCCGCCAGTCCCGCGGGACCGGCTCCCACCACGATCACATCGAAGTTCTTGTCGACGCCTTGGTTCCCCTGCGTCATGCGCGTACAGTCTCCTCACCGGAAGAGAGATTGAGTTCCTCTTCGCCCAGCAGAACCTTCTTCAGGTCCCGCTCCCTGGCCACTCGCACCAGTTCCGGAATCACGCGGTACAAATCCCCCACGATGCCGTAAGTCGCCACCCCGAAGATCTTGGCGTTCGGGTCCATGTTGATGGCCACGATGGTATCGGAGGTCTCCATGCCCACCAGGTGCTGAATCGCCCCGGAGATGCCGCAGGCCACGTAGAGCTTGGGGCGGACCGTGGTGCCCGTCTGCCCCACCTGGTGGTCGTGGGAGATCCAGCCGGCGTCCACCGTCGCCCGCGAGGCGCCCACGACACCGCCCAGGGCATCCGCAAGCTCCTTGATGAGCTCGAATCCCGAGGGGCCGCCGAGACCCCGGCCGCCGGAGACGATGACCTCGGAGAACTGCAGGTTGGGCTTATCCCCCGACTCGTCGGTGCGGAAGCCGATCACCTTCGTCTTGAGCTGGTCCTCGGTGAGCGCCAGCGTCTCGCGAATGACCTCCACCCCGCGGCCGGGCTCACGGGGCAGTGCGGTCATCACGCGGGGGCGCACCGTGGACATCTGCGGCCGTGTGGCGCGGGTGACGATGGTCGCCATGATGTTGCCGCCGAAGGCCGGCCGAGTCTGGAGCAGGTTCTTCGTGGCAGGATCGATGGCCAGTCCGGTGCAGTCCGCCGTCAGGCCGGTGTGCAGGTCCGTGGCGATGGCCCCGGCCAGGTCGCGCCCCATGGTGGTGGCGCCCATGAGCATGATCTCGGGCTTGTACTTCCCCACCAGATAGATGCAGCCCGCGGCGTAGGGATGGGTGCGATAGTTCTCCAAAAGCTCCGTGTCGATGACATAGGCCACGTCGGCGCCGTGCTCCCCGGCCTCGGCGATGACGTCTTGCATCTTGTGCCCAAGGACGACGGCGCACAGCCTGCAGCCCAGGGAGTCGGCAAGACCCCGGCCCGCTCCCAGGAGTTCCCAGCTCACCGGGTGCACATGGCCCCGGGCCTGCTCGACGAAGACCCATACGTCCTTGTACTGGCCGAGCTTCTTGGCCAGGGCCTCCTCCTCGCTCTCCTCCGCCGGGACCTTCTCCTCCTCGGCGTCCGCCTCCTGGCCCCCTTCGACCTTGATCTCGAAGCACGCAGCCGGGCACACCTTGACGCATTTCCCGCACTTGATGCACTTGTCGAAATCCACCTCGGCGATGCCGTCCACCATCTCGATGGCATCGACAGGGCACTCTGCCGTGCAGTAGGTGCAGCCGGTGCATTGCTCTTTGCGGTAGATCAAAGTGCGCTTCTTCTTCGCCATGTGCATCCATCCCGGGGGTCGAGAATCGGGGCCAAGAGCCCGTCGCCCGGCCGTTGTCGTACGCCGTTGGGGGGCGGTGCCCCGGCCCGGTGTGACCGGCCGGGCCCGTCGCCGTCGCGATCGTTCGCCGTCTGCGCAGGTTGCTGCAGGGCTCAGATCGCGGCCACAGCCCTGCCGTTCGCAGCCGTCCCGCAAGGCGGGATCGGGCTTTCCACTCACATTATGCAGGTTCTGGCAAAGTGTCTACTCACGTCGCCTCATCCCTCGCACGTACTTGTGGCGAGGCACTGAGTCGTGCGTCCCCCCGCCTGCGGGGGGATTGACGGGGGCGCCGTAGGGTCGGCGGTCCGCAATGGCCGGGACCCCACCCCGGCCTTCCCCGCAGGCGGGTAGGGAACACGGCCAACGGTTACTCACCGCCGGCCCCTTGCTCCGCCAGGCGGCGGAGACGGGACAGGCGGCGGTCCCGCTTGAGGCGCGGCTTCTCTAGGCCTTGCCCTGCACCAGCTCCACCAGCTTGTCCGCCAGCATGGAGGCCGCGGCCGCCGGGTCCTCATTGCCTCCGGGGATGATCTCCCCGGGCTCGCGGACCGGTGGCGGGAAGATCCTGTTCACCATGGTCGGCGAACCCTTGAGGCCCAGCAGATTCTCGTCGGCATCCAGGTCCGGCTTGCCCCAGACCTCCGGCTCATATCGCGCCGCGCGGATCATGTTGGGCAAGGACGAGTAGCGAATCTCGTTCATCTCTTCGACGCAGGTGAGCAGGCAGGGCAGCGCCGTCTCCACCACCTCGACGCCCCGCTCCAATCGGCGCAGGACCCTCGCCTTCCTCGTCTCCAGATCGATCTCCTCGACCCCCACGGCATAGGTGAGCTGCGGGACCTGCAGGCGTCGCGCCAGTCCGGGGCCGACCTGGGCCGTGTCGCCATCAATGGCCTGCATCCCGCACAGGACCATGTCCAGGCCGTGCTCGCGATCCAGCCTCTGCAGCGCCAGACCGATGGTGTAGCTGGTGGCCCAGGTATCGGAGCCGGCGAAGGCACGGTCGCTCAGCAAGATCCCCCGGTCGGCGCCGTAGGAGATGCACTCCCGGATGACCTCGGTGGCCTGAGGCGGCCCCATGCAGACCACCGTTACGTGAGCGCCGTAGCGCTCCTTGATCTGCACGGCCGCCTCGGCGGCATGGGCGTCGTACGGGTTGAGGATCGAGGGGACGCCCTCGCGGACCAGGGTATTGGTCTCCGGGTCGATGCGCACCTCGGTGGTATCCGGAACCTGTTTGACGCAGACGGCGATGTGCATGGCAGACCCCTTTGGAAAGCGGATCGGAAACGGCCTGTCGCGGCGCGTGGTCGTCATCCTGAGTGTCAATCCCGCGCAGCGGGCGGCTGTCATCCTGACAGTCAATCTCGCGCAGCGGGCGGTTGTCATTCTGACGTCAATCTCGCGCAGCGAGATAGCGAAGGATCTCGCGATATCCCGGGAGATTCTTCGAGCTGCTCTTACCGGGAGTGGACGCTCTCAGAATGACACTTCCATGCGAATGTCGACTTTCCGGCCCCGCTTCTAGTGAAGCTCCGCCTCAAACCGACGAGCACGGCGCGGAGGTTGCTCCGGGGGCGGCGACACGGCCCGGCGGCGAGCCTTCCGGCTCGCCGAGTCGGGCTGGAAACTCACATTATGCAGGTTCCGGGCAGGCGCCGATTCACGT
>CAYRFY010000719.1:0-3950 GCA_964423635.1 uncultured Armatimonadia bacterium
GTGACCTCCGCATTGCCCGTCACCTCAAGGGCGACGATGCGCGTCGGCGCCGCCGTACACACCGCGCCCGCCAGCGTCGCCAGAGCAACGATGATCGGCAGTAGGCCAGGGGCGCGTGATCTGAGCATTGGGTGTCCTCCGACAGTGCGGCGGTGATCCCCCACCGCAGTGATAGTCTCTTGGACCAAGCTCGGGAGGAAAAGTGGCGGGCGAGAGCGAGCCCGACGGCTACCGGCCACGGCCGGGGAGGTGCCCCTCTCACAGGGGAGGAAAGCGGAGGGCGATGCAGGCTCGTTCGGCGGCGCCGGCCCGGAGACCGCCCGGGGGAGAGCGAAGCATCCATCTCGCGTCACCGGTTCGCCGGGCTCAAGCCTCCAGGGAGAGACTCGCGATGCACGCCATGGCTTTGCTCAGCGCAGCCCTGTGGCCCGCTTTCTGTCATGCCACCGTGAGCTACCCGGAGCGCGAGGTCATTGCCCTCGGAGGAAAGTGGCAATACACGCCGCTGCGGATCTGCGAACCCGGCGAGGTGGCTAGAGGCCGGGAGTCTGCAAACGCCATCACTGCCGACTTCAGCGACGCAGGCCATCGACTGCCTCCGCTGGCACTGGAGCCGGCCGGACCGCCGGAGGTGGTGACGGTCCCTCAGCCGGGCCTGGAGGCCCGCGCCCCCTTCGGCGCCCTGGAACGCAGTTTGGAGGTGCCCCATACCCCTCCCGGATGGCGGGCGATCCTGCGCTTCTCGGGCGTGGGCTTCGCCTGCGAGGTGCTTGTCAACGGCCGCCGGGCCGGGGCACACTGGGGGCCGTTCGGCGAGTTCGGGCTGGACGTGACAGAGCTGCTATCGGCGGGGAATGTGGCCGTGGTGCGCGTCATCTACGCCTCCGAGGAGATCGCCCTGCGTCCGCGGACGGAGCCAGAGACGTACGCCGGTGGACCGTCTCAAGACGTGCCGGTGCTGTGGCATCCCCGGGGCAAGACCCGTGACATTCGCGGCCTCTGGCGCGAGGTCTGCCTGGAGCTTCGGCCTGCGTGTCACCTGGCGGACCTGTCGGTGGAGACGCGCCCCGTCGGCCCGCGCCTGACCCTGACGGGCACCATCCCGGGCGCGCCCGATGGCCTGCGCGTGACCGCGGAGGTGAGTGATGGGCGCGGCACCTCGTGGACGCTGGGCCCCGTTGTGGCAAAGGACGGCCGGTTCCGTCTCACCGGCCGCTGCCCGGGAGCGGCGCTCTGGTCGCCCGACAGTCCCCGCCTGTACGAGGTCACGTTGAGGCTGCTGCAGGGCGAGGGGCTCATGGACCGGGCCGTGTTCCCGGTGGGGTTCCGGGAGATCAAGGTGCGCGGCGCCGACATCTACCTCAACGGGCGGCCGCTGCGCCTCTACGGGACAAGCGTGACCGATCCCTTCCTGACGAAGGCACAGATCCGCGACCGGCTCGCGTGGTTCCGCGGTCTGAACATGAACACCGTCCGCTTCCACGGCCAGCCACACCCCGAGCACTGTCTGGACGCCGCCGATGAAGTGGGGATCCTGGTGGTGGACGAGTCCGACCTGTTCGGCACCTGCGACGCGGCCCACTACCCCTACGGGGACGCCACTTTCGCCCGCGCGGTGGAGGCCGACTTCCGGGAGTGGATCGGACGAGACCGCCTTCACCCCTCGGTGGTCGTCTGGTCTTTGGAGAACGAGGTCACGGCGGCCTGGCCGTATTCGGAGCGAGGTCCGCTCACTCGCTGGCTGGCCTCCCTGGCGGCCGTGGCGAGGCGGTACGACCCTGCGCGCCCGTTGGAGTACGAAAGTGACGGCGACCCGCTGGGGGTCGCGGACATCGTCTGCGTGCATTATCCGGGCGAGGGCTACTGCGCCACCGGGGTCCACGGCCAGTTGCGCCCGGCCACCACCGACAAGCCGTTCATGGTGGGCGAGTTCGGCTTCATCGATGACAGCAAGGGCGCCGCGGCCCGCTGGGTCGGCGACGCCGCTTACTATGAGCCCACTGCCCAGGCCGAGGGTGTCCGGCGGTACCTGCGGGCGACCATCGAAGGCGGGCGGCGCAATCGGCTGGATGGGATCTTGCCCTTCCAGTGGCTGTATGCCGAGCCCCGCTGGGCCCCTCCGGCGCCGGATGGACGACGCGCCGCCGAAGCGCCCCTGGCCCTGGAGTTGCGCCGGTTATTCGCCGCGGTGCTGCTCAGCCTCACCGATGATGAACCGACCGTCGCCTTCGACGACGCCGGACCGGTCGTCGCCACCGTAACCGACGGCAGCAGCTACGTATCCGGCGAGACGATCCGCAAGACGGTGCATATCCAAAGCGACCTGCGCACCGACCTGCGGGCACGCGCCGACTGGTCGCTGTCGCCGCCGGGCGAGACGGCCGTCGCGGGCGGCACCATCGCCATCGCCTGTCCGGCCGATGGCGTTGCAGAAGCGAAGCTGGCCATCCCGGCGCCCGAGGTCGCCGATACCACCGAGTACCGCCTCACGGTGCGCATTCCCGGGGTGGCGGAGCGCACGGCCCCGATTGTCGTCTATCCGGCATCGCTGATGGCTCCTCCGCGGATCTCCGAACCGACGGGCCTGTACGATGTCTCGGGTGAGACAGAGCAGGTCCTGCGGGCCATGGGTGTCCCGGTGCAGGCGATTGCGGACTTCACAGGGCCGCTGCCGCGCCTGGTGGTCATCGGAAGAGAGAGCGTGGACGGCACGGTCCGCGCCGGGGCGCAGGCCCTGAGCCGCCACGTCGCCGGTGGCGGCACGGTGGTGCTGTGCGAGCAGCGCGACTTGTCGGGCCTGGATCTGCCGGTCGAGCTGACCGCAGTCGGGGAGCAAAGGGCCTTCATCACGCCTCACGCCCCGGGCCATCCCGTGTTCGCCGGCCTTTGGGGCGACACTTTGGGACCGTGGCGAGGCTACCCGGCGGGACTGAGGTCTTCCTTTCTCAAGCCCACCGGCGGCCGGTTCCGCGCACTGGCGGGGGCCTCCGGCGACCGCTGGCTGGGAAGCCCGACACTGGTGATCCTCGAGGTGCTGCAGGGCCGGGGCCGGTATGTGATCTGCCAGGCGGAGCTCATCGGACACTACGCTCGCGACCCGCAGGCGACGTTGCTCACGCACAACCTGCTGAGCTGGGTTGCCGACATGCAGCCCGCCGGCGATCCGGCCTCCTGCGCCGTGGTCCACGGCGATGCGGCGCCACTGACGGAGGCGCTCGCCCGGGCCGGCGGTGGTGAACTGCCGGGACGCGGTCTGGAAGGGCTGTCCCCGGAGCGTGGGGATGTGGCCGTGGTCATGGCGAACGACGGGGTGGAGGGCCTCAATGCGCAGAGCGCCCGACTGGCGGCCTTTGTCGAGGCCGGAGGCACGGTGCTGTGCCTGGGCGCCAGGGCCGCGAGCTGGGCCTCGGACTGGCTGCCGGCACCGGTGTCCATCGCCGAGCCGGCCGAGAGCCGCTACGTCCTGCCGGCTCGGGGCGCGCCGAAGTCGGCGGGCACCGGGTCCGATCCGCTGCTCTGGGGGCTTTCCGCCGCCGATCTCTCGGCCGGCGATGTGTGGGACGAAATGCAGCGGGTACACGACCCCTTCACCGACTGGAGCCCCTCCTGGCAGGTGTTGGCATGGGCCGGCCCGACCAGGACCGCCGACCGCTGGAGGGATTTCGCCACCACCCCGCAGCCGGACCGTGCGGCGATACTCAAGCTCTCCCACGGCAGGGGCCGCTACCTCCTGGTGCAGGCCGCTATCCTCCCGCGGGAGTCGCCCTACTCGCCGCTATCCACCGGGGCACAAGACAGGGTCTTTTGCACCTTCCTGACGAACCTCAACATCAAGGCCGACCCGCCTGCCCCCGTTTCAGGCGGGAATTGAACTAGCATTGCAACCGTGCTTGTGCGTTGCGCCCGGCGGGGACCTTCCGATGGCTGGCCCGAATCGCGTTCGGAGGCCG
>CAYRFY010000720.1:0-3948 GCA_964423635.1 uncultured Armatimonadia bacterium
ATCCCGGCCTCATGCAGCCTGTCAATCGTGCGCTTGAGGTCAGGGATGCCTCCGGGGTAGGTCGTGGGGTTTGGATAGCAGTCGCCGAACCGGAAGCTGGTTCCCCCGTGCATCTGGATCTGGTTGAACCCCAGCGATTTGGCGGTGGCGATCCAGGTATCCACTGTGGCTTCGGTGAGATCGTTGAAGTTGAACAGATACGAGCTGCGGCTGTGCCGGGCGTCCATGGCCCACGGGCCGCCCAGCGGCGACTGGGGCAGGTCCGGCGAGGCGGTGACGGCTTCCTGCATCACCCTGCGCAACAGCGGTAGCGGGCAGGCCAGGATCGCCGCCGATGCGCCCACGGCGCCGAACTTCGGGTCACATGAGGCCCGCACCAGCTCGTTGGGCCCGGGGATCTCCGGCACGTTGGTCAGCAGGTTCTGGGCCAGCGCACAGGCGGCGAAGCGCTCCGGATCCTCGGGATCGGTCTTCAGGCTGAGGTTGCACAGGGTCAGGCGGGTCACGCCTTGTCCCGCCAACTCGACGACCTCGATGGTCACATAGTGCGGCCGGGCCGTGGCGCGGAGCGTGGCATGGATGTCGGGACGCTCGAACTGCACGCGCACCAGCCCATCGGCCATGGCAGCACCTGTCGCGGGAAGCTCCTTGCCCTCCAGCGTCACGGTGCAGAAGGGACCGACGGCTGCGAGGTAGTCGGTGCCGGTACGCTTGTCGACGAAACCGGCGCTCTGGCCGTCGGCGCCGATGTCCCATTTCAGATACTCAGTTTCGAGGCTCACCGCTGCGGGAGGCTCCTGGGCCATGCAAACGGGGAGCAGAGGGATGCAGTAGAGGCAGGGCGCGAGCGCGTGCAGTAGATGCCTGGACATGAAAACCTCCTGGTAGACGGAAGCCGGCGAGTCATGGGTCGCACTTCATGGGTCTCGGGGCAGATGTCCTTCGCGCCACCGGATACACAGGACGCGGCGCGGGTACGGTGGCTCCTTCACCGGCCCAGAGCCTTGATGAGCTCCGAGCGGACGCTTTCCATCTCGGCGTAGTTGCGGGTGAAGTCCTCGTACGCCCCCACCGCCTGCCTGCCGATGCGCTCCATCTCCGCCTGCGCCTCTTCACGCGTCTTCCCGTCCTGCATCAGCTTATCCCGGACCATGAACATCAACTCGCAGTCCTCGAGGCCCTCCCGCTCGGCCTCGTAGCGCAGGGAGCTGTTGGCCACGTACCGCTTGCTGGGCCAGCAGATGTACTGGTCGCCGGGAGACCCCAGGCTGCTGAGAGGGATCGACCAACGGTCCAGTGCCCAGTGCAGATAGCCCGTGGTGTCGTACAGCGCATTCATCCAATGCAGGACCCGGCTCTTGATGGCGTAGCTGTCGATCATGCGGTTGGGATACAGGCCCTGGGGGACCCAGGCGATGTAGAACCACAGCTCATTGCCCGCCTGCTGGGCGGCACGGTACTCCTGTTCCCACTGCTTGAGGTAGTTGAGCTGCGGCACCCAGATCTCCAGCGAGTCGAGGAGGTCGGGGACGTGGATGGCGTCGATGCGCCGGAGCTTCGGGGCCGCGGCCTTGACCCGGGCCGAGAGCGCCTTGTAGCTCTCGAGGTTCACCGGGATCGGCTCATCCGCCACGTGCACACAAAAGCTGTCGATCAGGCCGAGGCTCTCGATATGGGCCTCGATGTCGGGCAGGACCTCCAGCACGTCAAGCTGCGACGTCTGCCCGGTTTGCAGGTCGCGTACGGTATATCCGTGCGACCTCATGGTCGGACACTCCCACTCGCCGCTGCTGCGGCTGCCCATGTGGCTGAGGCAGAACAGGGCATCCACGCCCTGCTCCTGGAAGGTCCTGATGGTGCGGTCGAAGGCCGTCCAGTCGTGGCGGAGCTCGCCGCTCTCGTCGCGCCACGAGCGGATCAGGCCGTAGGAGACGACCACGGTGTTCTGATGGTGCGTGCGCATCAGCTCTCCCTGCCGGGCCAGTACGCGCCAGCCGTCTTCAGAATCCGTGGTCACTCCCAGAGCCTCGCACGGGTCGTTCCACGACGACCAGTAGACGAACTTCAGCCTCGGCTCGGCGGGGAGAGCCACCGGCTCAACCTGCACCGTGAGGTTGAACGCCGCGGTGCCCTGGGGCGACCATACGCTGCCCTTGCCGATATAGCGCCCGGGCTTGCTGCCCTCGGGAGCCGTGACCCGGATGTAGATCGGCTGCAGCCTCCCGGCGGGGAGGTCGCGGACAAGATCGTCGCTGAGCTCATCCGGGTATTCGCCCGGCGCCTTCCATACCAGCTCGTCCTCCGGAGTGGCCCGCGAGTTGGCGTCGAGCGTCACGTAGTTGACGAAATGGTAGGCCAGCCAGCGCGGGTCGACGAAGCTCTCGCCGTCCTCGTGGGCCAGGGGGGCGAAGGACACCCGGACCTGCTGCAGGTCCGTCTGCGGCTTGAGCATCACCTGGAAGCCGCGGGACTGATTCTGCATCAGCGACAAAGAGAAGTCGTCCGAGCGCTCCCGGGGAGCGGCCGCATCCACGGGGAGCTGCTCCGTGGGCGGCGCCGTCCACAGCTCGGCGGGCAAAGCGGCATCGCTCTGCGGCTGAGGCTCCAGGTCGAGCCACTCCACCTCGCCGACGTTGCCCGCCCGGTCGATGCAGCGGACGCCCACGCGGGTGGTGCCCTCGGGCACGGACTCGTAGGAAGTGAACAGAGGCACGGTGGTGTATAGAGGTCGCGGAACGTCGCAGACCCCGGCGACATCGCACTTGCTCTGGCTGCGGAACTGCCCATCGCGCTCGATGCCGATCTCCAGAGCCACCACGTCCATGTCCAGCACGTGCGGGCTCCAGCAGACGCGGACGTCGTCGGTATCGGTGCTGTAGGCCTCGATCCATCCGGGCCGCGGGGCCTGGCGGTCGGCGGCCGTCGCCTGCATCGCCTGGCCGATAGCGGACCGCTGCCCGTCACCGTTGACGGCCACCACCGCCACATGGTACGTGGTGCCGTTTTCCAGGCTGCGCACGAAGCCGGCGCCGCTGTCGGCGTCCGCCACCGCGCGGGGGATCAGATTCGCCGGGTCCGAGAGCGCCTCGGGCTCGCAGTAGATGAGCAGCGTCACGGTGCCGGGAGTCAGCGCCGCGGGATCCCAGGTCACCTGGAGACAGGCGTCCTCGCCCACGGGTGTCTCGACCTTGATGCTGGGGGAAGCAGGCACGGGTAGCCCTCCGGGAATGCGCTCGAGGATGATGTCATCGAACCACACGGTGCCCTCATTGGGGGCGCTGACCAGCAGGTCCAGATGCACGCCGCGCGCATCGTCAGGTGCGGCGAACTGCTGCTCGACATACGTCCAGCCGGTGGTGCCGGTGACGCCGCCGGGGGAATCACCCTTGATCCACCGGCCCAGTCCGCCCTTGTCGTCCCGGCCCATCCACTCGGCCAGGACGCTGGCCTGCGCGTCACCCAGGTTCTCGCACTTGATCCACCCGCCCACGCGGTAGGTCCCCGGGAACGCCGCGGGGGTCTGCATCGCCAACCCGCGTTTGCCGCCGCCGATGATCTTCAGGGCATTGCCGCCATCGCGGCCCTCACCCTCGCCCAGGACGATCTCGCTGGTACCCGCGTCCTGGGGCTGCGCGTACCAGGAATGGGATAGCGACCAGCCAGCGAGCCCGGCCTCGAAGTCGGCGTTCTGCAACAGATTGGCGGCAAAGCCATTGGCCGCCAGAGCGAGGCAGATGATGGTGAGCAGATAGCGCATGTGGTACCTCCTGGCAATGGGTGTCGCGAACCGCCGACCTCGCTGTCGCTGTCGCCGGGAGCGCACGTCTCGCCCGCATGCCGGTGGCTTCTGACCCGGCGCGCAGCGGCGAGCGGCAACGACTGCGGGCCCGGGCCCCGCGGGCACGGGTGAACCGGCGGTGGGTGCTTGTCGGCATCCGGGCTCTGCCC
>CAYRFY010000721.1:0-3946 GCA_964423635.1 uncultured Armatimonadia bacterium
GTGCGAAAGGACTTTGCCGACAGGCTCACGATGCCCCGGTGTGTACACGCCGGTGCGGAGCCGATCGTCACGGCGCCTCGCGCCGCCGCCGACATCCAGCTCAACGAACAGGAGAGCCACACCCTATGCCGCGCGCAACCCTTACTGCCATTATCCTCGCCGCACTGCTACTGGGAGGTTCTGCCGTCATGGCTGTCGCCGACATTCCCTACAGCGTGCCCGACGTGCCCTGGGACGAGGCCTTCGGAAAGCATCGGGCCCGGGTGGCCGTCGAGGCCGACTCCAACGCCGTCCGGATACATCTGCAGTGGCGCAGGCGAGATCACGATGCCCATGACAGGCAGATCATCATCGTCCATGCCGAAAGCGGGGGGCGTGTTGAGAACCTGGCGCGGGTGGATATCAACCGCGAGTTTGCCGACCTCGTGTTCCAGCCTGTGGGCGGGCCCGGGGAATACCACGTGTACTATCTGCCCTATCAGGTGCAGTATCAGGGCGGCTGGTACGGGGGCAACTATCTGCCGGTGGAGGTCCATGCCGACCCGGCCTGGCTGACGGCCAACGGTCTCGATGATCCGGCGGCCGGCAAGTGGAAGAGCCTGCCGCAGGCGCGAGTATTGGAGATTCAAGCCCGCAATGAGTTCAGCCGCTTCGACCCGATGGAGGTGGTCGCCACGGCCGAGGAGACGGCGGCCCTGTTGGCGCGCGCAGGCAATCCTCCTTACATGGTTTTCCCCGAGGATCGGCGCTTCGCCATTCGGATGACCGACGACATCCCCCTGCGCTGGGCCCAGTCCGGCCCGACACAGGTGCTGTCCGGCGAGCCGTGCCGCAACGAGTATTACTGCTTCCAGCTCGGTGTGTTCGCCTGCACGGCCCCGGTGGACGATCTCCGGGTGACCTTCTCCGACCTACGACCGGAGGGGGCGGGACAGCCCATTGCGGCCTCGGAGTTCACCTGCTTCAACCTCGGCGGCACCGACTGGGACGGCAGTCCGCTCTCCAAGACGGTTTCGGTGCCGCAGGGCAAGGTGCAGGCCCTGTGGTGTGGGGTCCAGATCCCCCGCGAGGCGGCTCCCGGCCGGTACAGAGGGACGGTCGGTGTCGGCGGCAAGGGCGGGCAGGCTACGGAAGTGACGCTGGACTTCACCGTGTCCGACCGCGTGCTGGAGGACCGCGGCGATGGCGAGCTGTGGCGCTACTCCCGCCTGCGCTGGCTGAACTCCACCATCGCCATGGATGACGACATCGTCGCGCCCTACACCCCGATGACGTTGGAGGGCAGCAAGATAGGCTGCCTGGGTCGGGCGCTGGAGGTGGGGCAAGGCGGCCTGCCCGGCAGCATCCGCAGTGGGGACAAGGAGCTGCTGGCGGCGCCGATGCAACTGGTGCTGGAAGGCGAAGGTCTGCAGGCCTCCGGGGACGAGGCGCCGGCCCGGTTGACAAGGCACGGCGAGGGGGCGGTGTCCTGGGAGGCCCGGGGCCGGCGAGGCACCGTGGACATGCACTGCCGCGGGCGCATGGAATTCGACGGGCACGTGCAGTTCACCGTCACTTTGCGGCCCGACAGGGACACGCCGGTCAAGAACATCCGCCTGCAGATGCCGTTCCGCGAGGAGGCCGCCACCTACCTGATGGGGATGGATCACGCCGGCGGGCTGCGGAAGCCCGACTTCCAGTGGAAGTGGGGGGGCAAGGTCTACTACGACAGCTTCTGGCTGGGCGACTATGACGCGGGACTGCAGTGCGAGCTACGCGGCGCCACCTATTGCGGGCCGATGGTGAACCTCTACTGGAACCTGGGCCAGCTCCAGCCGCCGGCCTCCTGGAACAACGAGGGCAAGGGCGGGGTAAGGATCGGGGAGGAGGGTGACGTGGTCACCGCCACCGCCTACTGCGGCGAACGGGTCCTGCCCGCGGGCCAGGACTTCACCCTCGAGTTCGCCTTTCTCATCACCCCCGTCAAGCCGCTGGACAGCGCCTCGCACTTCAAAACCCGCTACTATCACGCCTACGAGCCGGTAGACAAGATCGCGCAGACCGGCGCCAATGTGGTGAACATCCACCACGCCAATGAGCTCAATCCATACATCAACTACCCCTTCCTCACCACGGACAAGATGAAGGCCTACGTGGATGCGGCCCACGAGCGGGACATGAAGGTGAAGATCTACTACACCCTGCGCGAGCTGACCAATCACGTGGCCGAGATGTGGGCGCTGCGCAGCCTGGGGCACGAGGTGCTGGCTCCCGGTAGTGGCGGGGGCTATCCGTGGCTGCGGGAGCATCTCGGCAGGGACTATCAGTGCTCCTGGTACGAGCAGCAGCCGGACGGCGAGGCCTGTGCCTCCATCGTCAACAGCGGGCTCTCGCGCTGGTACAACTACTATCTCGAGGGGCTGCAGTGGCTGGTGCGGAATGTTGGCATCGACGGGCTGTACAACGATGATGTCTCGTACGATCGGCAGATCATGAAGCGGGTGCGCAAGATTCTTCAGCGCAACCGGCCGGGGAGCATGATCGACCTGCACTCGAACACCGGCTTCTCCCACGGCCCGGCCAATCAGTACATGGAGTTCTTCCCGTACATCGACCGCCTGTGGTTTGGCGAGTTCTTCGACTACGACTCCCCGCCGGACTACTGGCTCACGGAGATCTCCGGCATTCCTTACGGCCTGATGGGCGAGATGCTGCAAAACGGGGGCAACAAGTGGCGGGGGATGGTGTACGGGATGACGGCGCGCATGCCCTGGTGCGGGGATCCCCGTTCGGTGTGGGGGGTCTGGGACGACTTCGGTATCGACCGGGCCGAGATGCTGGGCTACTGGGAGCCGGAATGCCCCGTTGACACCGGACGCGAGGACATCCTCGCCACGGCCTACGTGCGCGAGGGCAAGACGCTCATCGCCGTGGCCAGTTGGGCACCGCGAACCGCTCTCGTCAAGCTGCAGATCGACTGGGAAGCCCTGGGTCTCGACCCCCAGAAGGCCCATCTGTATGCCCCGGAGATCGATGATTACCAGTTCGAGGCGCTGTTCGCGGTGGAGGACGAGATCCCGATCCCGGCGCGGCGCGGCTGGCTGCTGTGGGTCGACGAGCAGCCCCGGGAGGCGCCGCCCTTCATGCTGGAAGCCATGGAGGCCACCAACCGCAGGCAGGTGCTCCTGGAAGACGACTTTCCGGGGCAGGCGCTCGCCAACGCCTGGCGCGCCACCCTCTCCGCGCGTCCGGGCACGAAGCTCAGCGTCGCTGAGGGCAAGCTCACTTTCGAGTCCCTGGCGCACTCAATTGCCTATGCCACCCGGGACCTGCCGCCGGGGGTGACTATGGCCGAGTGTGTCATCAACAGCGGAAACGATCAGGGCATGACCTGGGGGCCCGGACTGGCGCTGTGGTGGAAAGAACGCTTCCTGCGCATCAACCTGCGCACGGTAGAGGGCCGAGTGGGGGTCGACGACGGTACCAGTCAGTGGCTGGTCCCGGCGGGGATCGCCCCCGACACCGATTATCGCCTGCGCCTGCGGCTGGAGGCCGAGGAGATCGTGGCCGAAGTCTCTGACGACGGGCAATGGTGGACGACGATCCATGAGGTGCCCAGGTCGCAGTACACCGGCGACCCCTCGGCGGTGAGTATCGGCAAGATGAGCGGCGACGGGACGGATACGGACGCGGATGCGGAGCCCAATTTGCAGGGCTCGTGCAGCGTGGAGCGGCTGAGAGTGTACGGCGACCGGGGAGAGTAGGTGGAGGGTGAGGCCTGTGCCGGGGAATGTCATTCCCAGCGCGTCCGCTCCCGAATGGCGAGGTGCTTCGCCCGGGTGGCACTTGTGACGCCCGGGCCTGCGTTGTCGGCGAACCGGGATGACAGGGGGCGGGTCGGCCGGGCTTCTCACTCAGATTATGCATGAACGCACTGAGTCCACATTTCGCCATTCCCGCGTCGGGA
>CAYRFY010000722.1:0-3943 GCA_964423635.1 uncultured Armatimonadia bacterium
CTGAGTGGAAAGCCCGATCCCGCCTTGCGGGACGGCTGTGAACGGCTTTTCGGCCACGCTTCTATAGGTCCGGCCGAAGGGTCCGCTCGGCCCGGCTCCTGTCGCCCCCCACCGCGCTTCACCCTTCCTCCCCCTGTGCTGGCCGGGTTTCCGTTCTACCTCGGGGCCCCCGCACGCTTCCGGGACGCGGCGACCCGCGATGGATCGCTTGCGTACAGTGGCGCCTCAAAGTAGGATAGGAGGGTGATCCGGCGTCCGACACCACCTGCAAGAGGACACCTCGTGAGCAAGCGCAGACCGGCCGCAGACAAATCACGGTGCGAGACGCCCGCCACTACCGAGCGCGATCGGGTCTGTTGTGACCATTCGAGCTGGTGCTGCCTGGCGATCGACCTGTCGCCGCACGCCCTCGTGCTGTGGTCTCCGGATGGGACAGTTCTCGACTGCAATACCGGTGCGGGCGCCGTATTCGGGTACGAGCGGTCCGAGCTGGTCGGTCAAACGGTGACGCGCCTGGCGGCGGACGCCGCAGGCGGCGAGTTCCTGCTGGGCCCGGATACCACCCCTACGGGCCAGGCAGTTCGGAGCTCTTTCAGCGGCGTGGACAAGGACGGGCGCGACTTCCCCCTGGAGGTCGAGCGACGGTGGGTGGCACTTCCCTCCGGCCCCGCAGTCCTGGGGCTTCTCCGAGACGTCACCGCCCAGCGGCGGGCGGAGGCCGAGGTGGCACGGCGACGGGTGATGGATGAGACCGTGGCGACCATCTCCAGCAACTTCATCAGCCGCTCGGATGACGAGCTGGACGACACCATCGCTCAGGCTCTGGCGCGCCTGGCCGAGGTCACGGGCTCCGAGGCCGTGAGGGTGTGTGTGTTTTCCGACAGCCAGCGCGGAGTCGAGGCGGTCCATGAGTGGTTCGCCGAGGGGCGCCTGGGCAGTGCCCAGTTCCTCGTCGGGCGGATGCTGGACCCGCGGGCGCGGCCGGTGGCGTTGCTTCTGCGTGCAGAGGCCATGCCCATCGAGGATGTCAGTGCACTCCCGGAGGGGTCACCGGAGCGGGCTTCCCTGGAAGAGCTGGGCACCCGCTCGGCCCTGGTCATGCCCATGGTCTGTGCCGGACGCCTGGTGGGCTCGCTGTCGGCGGAGGCGGCGAAGGCCGGGCACATCTGGTCCGAGGACGAACAGCGGACGCTGGAGACGGCGGCCCAGGTGCTGGCCGGTGCGCTGCAGCGCAGGCGGGCCCAGCAGCAACTGGAGGCCGGCCACCGCCGGCTCCGCCAACTGTCCGAGCTGGCCCCGGACATGATCCTCGAGGCCGACGCAGAGCTGAACGTCACCTACATGAACCGTGCGGCCCAGGAAGCATTGGGCTACACCGATGAGGATATCGCGGGCGGCCTGCACATCTCGGCCCTCACCGACGAGGCCACGGCCCCCGACCTCCACACCTTTTTCGAGGGAGCCATCGCTGATGAGGGTGGACGGATCCGGCGCCTGGACCTGCATCCCAGGGCCGGCGGCTCCATGAAGGTCGAGACCCACTCGGTACCCGTCGTTGACGCTCGGGGCCGGGCCGTCGGGATCATCACCATTGCTCGCGACATCACGCAGCGTGTGCGGATCGAGCAGGCGGCGCGTCTGGCGGCCCTGGGCGAACTGGCCGCCGGGGTGGCCCACGAGTTCAACAACCTGCTCAGCGTCATGAGCGCCCAGGCCGAGGTGGCCCAGGCTCAGCCCTCGGACACCGTCACCAAGAAGCTGATCCAGACCGTCCTGGATGCCGCGGCACAGGGGGGACGGATCACCAAGAGTCTCGAGGGCTTCGCCAGACCGCAGGAACCCCGTCGCGAACCGGTCACCATTCGGGAGCCACTGGACGCCGCTTTGGCCATGGCCGCACACGAGCTGCGGAACGGCAACGTGCGGCTGCACCGCGAGTACGGCGACGAGGACAGGTTGATTCTCGCCGACAGCGGCCAGTTGCAGCAGGTGTTTCTGAACCTCATCATCAACGCCTGCCACGCCATGCCGCAGGGCGGCACGCTCACGGTTGTCACCGGCCATGACAAGGGTGAGGCCGGGCAGCCGAGGGTCACCGCACGCATCGCCGACACCGGCACCGGTATCGCCCCCGACGCCCTGCCCCGCATCTTCGAGCCCTTCTTCACCACCAAGAGAAAGCCCAACTCCCGGGGCCGCACCGGCACCGGTCTGGGCCTGGCGGTGTCTCACAGCATCATCACCGCCCACGGGGGTGTCATCTCCGTGGATAGCGAGCCGGGAGCCGGCACGGTCTTCACCATCGCACTGGACGAACACGAGAGCGGCCAGGCCAAGCCGAGGGCCCGGCGCACGGCGGCACCTCAGATCGCCGGCGCGACCGGGCAGGGCCGGCGCGTGCTGGTGGCCGAGGACAGCGCCCTGCTCTCCGAGGCGATCCGGACGCTGCTGGACGCCGCGGGCTTCCAGGTCATCCTGGCGGCGACGACCGGCGAGGCCCTGAAGGCCATGGGAGAGACCCCACCGGATATCATCGTCACCGATCTGATGATGCCGGGAGGCGGCGGGGGCAGGGAGGTACTGGAACTGGCGATGGAGATGGAAAGCAAACCACCGGTGATCCTCATGACGGGACGGACCGAGGAGGTCCTCGCCGACGAGCTGCTGGCCGAAGGCGCCAGCCGCTGCCTGCAAAAGCCCTTCCGCCTCAAGGACCTCCTGGCGGAGATCACCGACGTCCTGGGGGACGACAAGTAGCCGAGGACGCGGTCCACCGGGGCCGACAGGTCCGGCCGCCCACCCCGCCCATGTCATCCTGAGCGTGAATCTCGCGCGGCGAGATAGCGAAGGATCTCCTTGAATGGCGGGAGACCCCTCCAGCGGCCCCATCCGGGAGCCAACGCTCTCAGACCGACACTCCCCGGCGAAGGCGGGCTTCTCGGCCACGCTCCTGGGCCCACGGTTACCCGGCGGAGACCTCGGTCGCCAGCTTCGCCACCTCAGCCAGGGTCAACTCCCGGAGGCTTTCCACCACCACATCGGCCTTCTGTAACTGCTCGGCCTGCACGGAACTGGTCACCGCCACGCAGGCCATGCCCGCGGCCCTGGCCGCCGCTACTCCCGCCGGAGCGTCCTCGAACACCACACAGGCGCCGGGCGCAAGGCCCAGCCGTTCCGCGGCCACCAGGTAGATCTGCGGGTCGGGCTTCTTTTCCGTCACATCGTCCCCGGTGATGACGGCATCAAACCACTCCAGCCGCAGGCCCGTACCGGTGATGACCGGGAACTGCTTGTCCTTGTTCCCCGAGGTGGCGATTGCGAGTCTGGCCTGCGGGTCCGCGCGGGCCGCGGTCACCAGTTCCATCACGCCCTCCATCGCCGGGAGCGGCCGGTCGGCCAGGATCTTGAAGAAGTTATCCTTGCGCCGCCGCACCGCCGCTTCCGTGTCGATCCGCACCCCGTAGCGCTCGGCGACGCCTTCCACGTACCGCTCGTCCCCCGTCCCCACGAAGGGCCGGAAGTCCTCGGCCCGCACCTGCACCCCGTAGAGCTCGGAAAACATCATCACGCTGGCCCGGGCATTGACGGCCTCGGTATCCGCCACTACGCCATCGACGTCGAAGATCAGCGCCCACATACGCAGGTCCTCCTCGGAGGGCAAAGAAAAACGACGGCCCATGTGATGGACCGCCGCTTCAGGAGTGCATATTGGCTGCCGGGCAAGGATTCGAACCTTGAATGACGGTTCCAGAGACCGCTGTGTTACCGTTACACCACCCGGCATTCGACAGGACGGTTATTATAACGAGGTCTGCGGCGGCCGTCAAGGAGTTCTTTGGCAGCGGGGGCCGCTTGCCGTCGTCCCCGGAGGGGCGACACAATGTCCGCGGGCGAACCGGTGTCGCCCCTCCGAGGCTCAGGACCGGTGGCGGCACCTCGACGG
>CAYRFY010000723.1:0-2562 GCA_964423635.1 uncultured Armatimonadia bacterium
CGTTCGACGAACAGCCCGCGCGTGCCGCGACCGCCGTCCCCACCCGTAGCCGCCGCAGCCGTTGACGCCGCAGCCGTTGACGCCGCAGCCGTTGACGCCGTAGCCGTTGACGCCGTAGCCGTTGACTCGCGACTCGCCGACTCGCCGACCGGCGGGCCGGGCGCATTCAGCGCCCGGCCCGCAACGACAGCGTGCTGCCATCAACGTAATCCAAAACGCGCACCTCGCGCCCTACTTCGCTGACGAAGGCATAGGCGCCATCGGTTGCCAGCCCCAGGCCGCGGTGGATGCCCTCCGGAGCCCCCCTGCGCCTCACGACGAAGCGGTCGCGGGTGTCGTCGTAGGAAACCTGGGCGAAGACCGCCGTCGGTGTCTCGGAGACCTCCACGGAGAGTTCCGGCTCGTGGCCGGTGAAGGGGACGATCGCCACGCAAAGGATGGCCGTTTGCGTCGGTGGGACGGCTTTGGCCAGTGCGATGTAGGGGATCATGCGGGCCTCGGAGGAGACCCCATCCGGTGAGTGGAGGGCGCAAGGTCCCTGGGCGATGCGGGAGCCGCGCATGCCGGCGCCGAGGCCGGGCATGACGCAGAGGCCCTGGCCGTCGCGGCGGAAGACGTAGCGGCCTCGTGTGCCCGACTCGCGCAGCCCGTCAACGTGCAGGACCCATTCGGCCTGTCGTGCGCTCTCTGAAGCGTTCTGCAGTTCATCGATGATCAGGAAGTAGCGCCCGCGAGGGTGGAATACCGTGCGACGATGACAGCAAGCGGCGTAGCCGCTGTGCTCGGCGGCGGCGATGTCGAACTCCGGTCGGGTGTGGAAGGCCACAGGCTCGCCATCCGTCGGTGATTGCGACTGATCGTCGAGCAGGACGGTATTGTGGGCCAGAGTACCGCGGTACCAGGGGGCCTCCAGGCCCGGCGTTTCCCCGGCGTCGGGCACCCAGGGCTGGCCATTGGCGTAGAGGATGATGTTGAGCTTGTCTGCGTGCCCATACTCCCCGCCGTGACGTCCCCAATCCAGCAGCAGGTATGCGCTGTCCTCGCTCCAATTGTCCCGCAGGACGGCGAAACCTGAGTCAGGGAGTAGCACGGATGTGAAGTTGGGATCGCGCGGTGGTATCCGACGGTCGACAGGTGTGATGACGCTCAGGAGTGAGGTGTCCAGGCGCGCGGCGTGAAGCCAGTCGCCCCGATGGTATTCGTTGATGGCGTCACGAAGGCAGTTCACGGTGGCAAGAGGGGTGGTCGGTCCCGCGTTGATCCCCGGCATCTCGCCCAGCGGTGTGGCGAGCATGGTCAGCCAGCGGAAGGCCTTCTCCAGCGTGACCTGGGTCCGGCCCCAATTGCGGGCTGCAAAGCCCGGATCTCGCTGGACTGCCAGGGCGCCGTAGCGGGCTACGTGCTCCAGCGCGGTGACGTGCAAAGCGGGGCAGGCCTCGATATGGCCCCCGTCGGTCATGAAATCGGCCATGACGCCGGGGAGACGCGCTTCCACCACCTTCCGCCAGCGAGGCGCCTCGGGGATGCCTTCGACGCCGAGAGCCAGGAGGCCCAGATTGCAGGTCCAGACGGCCTGCTGGTGGCCGATGACCGGCGACTGCTGCACGGCATAGGCCACGCGTTGCCCCATACGGCGCAGGTAGGCATAGATCAGGGCGTGGTCCAGGGGGGCCAGGCCTTCCCAGCGGGCGATGAGGCTGTGGCATATGGCGGCATCGAAGACCTCCTCCGCGCAGTCCCAGGGGGAGTGCGACGGGTATGGTCGGCTGAGGACGCCGTGAGTGTAGAAGTGAGAGACCAGGGCGAGGGCGGCTTCCCAGGCTCGGACGGCGAAGGCTTCGTTGTCGCTCAGGGCGTAGGCGAGGGCGCAGTCAAGACGCATGGCGGCGAGAGTGTCTCTAGTCGGCCCCCACTGCGCGGGTGCCCCGGGAGCCCCATCCGTGTTCGGTATGGCGGGCTCGAAGCCGGGCAGATCGGTCCCTATCCATCGCTCTCCGCGGGCGATGAGGGCGTCAACCTGCTCGTGGTAGCCGGATAGCGAGGTCGCCAAGTCCCGGACCTGGCGGACCTTCTCGCGCATGGTCTCGAAGCCCGGGCCTATTCCCGCGTAGAATCGGCGGAAGTCGGCGACCGAGGCCGGCTCGAGAGGGGCGACGAAGGGGTGCTCGGGCCACAAGTCGCGCAGAACCAAGGAGTCTTCGGGTGCCGTGGGTCGCTCGAGAACCAGGCCCCTGGACAGAGACACGACCACTCCGGGCACGGAACCCGGCGCCCATCCGGGGGCGGATGTCGCGGGCGCCGCAGCGGCCTGACAGCACGCCATGAGGCAGGCGATGAGTGGCATTGTGATGGTGAGTGAAACAGGTGGCATGGAACCTCGTTGGGGCAGGTCTCGGCCTGGGGATGGGTATAGTGGATCGGCGTTCGCCCAATGCGGTACGTGCAGATTGCCCGAGCGCTCGATCCCGTTGTTTCCGTTTCCGTATAGGCCGCCTAGGTCGTAGCCGTGAACGCCGTTGCTCCCGCTTTGCGGGACCGTTGCCGTTGACTCGCGACTCGTGA
>CAYRFY010000723.1:2572-3925 GCA_964423635.1 uncultured Armatimonadia bacterium
CGACTCCCTTACAGGCCCGACACCAGTTCGGCCAGCTTGATCTCCCACATCAGGTCTCGGTACTCCGCCGCCGACTGGAGCAGTTCCTCCTGTGCGGTGATACCCAGGTCGGCGGCATTGTCCTGTGTTGTGGCGGCGTTCTTGTCCAGCCACTGCTGAGCTTGCTGCAGCTTGTCGCCCAGGAGTTCGCGGACCTCGGCCGAGGCCACGGCACGCTGCAATTCGGCTCTGACGGCTGCCACGTCGAACTCGGCGATGGTTGCGGGGGTGAAGTCGAGAGCCTCGAGGGCCTCGCGGTCCGTGGCGGCGCCGGTCTCCAGGCGTGCCAGGGCATCGGCATTGCTCACGGCCTTGAAGTCCCAGAAGGCGAGACGGATCCGGCGCGCCTCAGGGGGGTAGGTGACGGTCGTCTCCACCGAGTAGCCTCCCGGGCTGATGGCGATCTCGTCGGCGGGATCACCGGAGAGCATCACGGCGCAGGGGCCCTCACCCTCCCCGCGGGCGACGTCGAAGACCTCGTCATAGTACAGGGCATACCAGTTCTCAGCGGCCGGGAGCGTCTGGGCCTCGCCCTGCTCGACGAGGCCGGCCGGGGTCTTGACCCTCCGTGCTCCGTCGCGCTTGTGGTGGGCGGTGAAGAAGCTGGGATAGCAGCGGAGCTTGACGAGGATCGACGTAATGGGCTCTTTGGGCTCAATGGCAATCTCGCACAGGAGATGGTCCTGCCCGGGGAGAGCGCAGAAGCGCGCCCGCACGTCGGCGAGTGCATCATGCCAGACGAGGTCGACCATGCCGCGCGCGCCCTGCTCGGAGAGCAGCATCGTGCTCAGCGGCGTCAGGCCGATGTCGCGGCCGTTGATGTGGAGGAACAGGAACCCACTGTGGTACCAGTTGCAGGACGTTGGCAGTGGCATGCCGAGGTAGCCCTCGAGGTAGGCGACATCGGGAGCGTGGGCCGGATCCACGCAGGCCTTGTAGGCGATCTGGTAATCCCGCACGCCGGTGCGGAGGGTGCCGGCCTGCTCGCGGAAGGTGTGGCCCTCGTGAGCCGCTGAGGTGAGTTTGCGCTCGCGGGGCGGGGTCAGTGAGACCCCGACACTTTCCTGCGCGAGCAGGTAGGGGAGGCAGCAGGTGAGAGCCAAAGCGGCCATGGGGAAGCGGAAGGGTATCTGCGGTGCCAAGAGGCCACCCCCTGTGATGGTGTTGATCGTGGAAGACTTCCCTGTTACCACGGCGAAGCCCTCCCTCTGTGCCGCGACCCGATCTAGCACGGTACCGTCTCGCGTCTCGCAGAAGCCCGGCAAGGGGAAGACGCGAGGGGCGTGACATACGAAGAGCTTGGCAGGGGCCCGT
>CAYRFY010000724.1:0-3922 GCA_964423635.1 uncultured Armatimonadia bacterium
GCACAGGTCGCCGCCCTACAACGGCCAACGGCTAACGGCCTACCTCAGCCCCAGCGGGCCCGCCATCTGCCTTTCCCTCAGCATCTCCTGGAGCTCCACGATCGCCGCGGCTATCCTGTCTCGTTGCCGCAGGAGCACCTGCGGGTCCTCGGTATACTGGGTGATGGAGGTCAGCAGGCCGTCCGGGACCTGCAGCAGCTCGCGGGCCTCATCCACCCGTCGTCGGTCCAAAGTCGCCAGCCTCGCCGCATCGGCCTGGCTCACCAGGTTCTCCAGCAGCCAGTAATACTCGTAGTCCTCGGCGCCATCACGGATGTTCTCCAGGCGGATGGTGGCCAGCGGGCCGGCGGGACCCGCGCAGACGATTTGACCGTCACCGTCGGGCAGGGTCCCGGCGTACTGGGGAACCCAGTCGGTGAAGATATCGGTGTCGGCGGGAATAGGCCGCGGGTTGTTGGCCCAGCCGCAGGTGCGGTAGTACAGGAAACCATCCACCTCGTACTTGCGGGCCGCCACGCCCATCAGGAGACGGGCGCGGATGGCCGGATACTGGGTGAACCAGTTCAGGTCCCTGGAGCCGATGGGGCCGCAGCAGATGTACCACCAGCTCTGCTTGCCCAGCCTGCGGCCCTGCTCGATCTTGGCCTGGTCCTCCCTGTATCGCGGCGTCAGCGGCACCCAGATGTCCAGGCTCCGGGACTGAAGCGTGTCCTCCAGCCCATAGCTGCGGTCGTAGCCGGTGGTCATGAGCGGGATGTCGGGGAAGGCGTCCTTCATGACCCTGGCCGCCTTGCCCAGGGCCTCGAAGTCGCTGGTCTCATCCAGGAAGTAGATGCCTATGCGGTCGGCGGGCCAGTCGGCGGCCTTGACGCGCTGCATCTCGGCCGAGAACATCTCCACACACTTGCGCAGGTACTCGTCGTAGTCTCCGGGCAGTCCGGGACGCTTGTCGCCCGCCACGTGCTCGGGTGCCAGGACGTAGCCCACGTTCCACCAGCCGGAGCCACGGGCCTTGAGCTTCCGCAGCGCCTCGACACTCGCCAGATGGTAGATGCTGTCCTCACCCTCGACCCCGGTGGGCATGGTGCGGTACAGGTCCGCCGCGGCCATGCGGTGGTCCAGGAACAGGTCGAAGTACTTCCAGGCGAAGGCCTCGTTGTAGCTGTCCTTGTAGAACTTGGAGAAGTTCGCCTCCGCCATGCCCCAGATGGTCTTGAGGTGCTGCTGGGTGGGGAGGGTGAAGTCATGCACCTGGGCCCGGATGCGGATCGACTTGGGCTCGCAGGCGGTGGCGCGGACGATCAGCTCGCCCTCCAGGACGCCCGGACGGGCGTGGGCGGCGGCGTGGATGTCGATCCACAGCGGCTGCACCTGCTCTACCGGGACATCGCAGCTTGACTTGAAGTCCAGAAGCGGATCGGGCCACCATTCCGAGGGCGCGGCCGGAGCGGTCAGGGCCGGCACCTTGGACTTCACATAGCCCACCGGCGCCACCGTCGTGGTGACGCCGTGGGTGTTGAGGCCCCGCAGCTCCCAGGTGACGTTCCTGAGGCTCTTGTCCACCGGCACCACCACGATCTGCACCGCCTCATGCTCATTGCGGGCCAGGCTCAGCGACACGGAGGGCGGAAACTCGCCGCCGAAGGGCCGATCGCGGCGGAAGACCTGAACCATGGCGGACTGGGTGCCGAGGGCGAAGTCTGTCTTCAGGCCACGTGCCTGGTTGGCGGCGGCCGCCGCGGCTCGGGGAAGATCCTGGACGATCTTGTCCACCTGTTGCCCGAAGGCTTCGGCCTCGGCCACGATGTCTGCCGCCGGCTCCCCGCCTGCAAGACCGGTCGGGCCCAGGGCGGCCTTGAGGATCCGGAGGCGGGTGTGGGCCTGTGCCAGGGCCTCCGCGGCTCGGGGCGGATCGCCGTAGGCCCGGGCGCGGGCCACCGCTGTCTCATGGCGGACCTCGGCCTCGGCGACGATGCGGTCGGCCCGAGCCCTGTTCAGAGCCGCGATGACCTCCGGCGTGCCCTCGAGAGAGAGCAGCAGGGCAGGGCGCGTGGTTGCGTCCCGGGCCTGGGCCGAAGCGAAGTAGGCCACATCACCCTTGTCTCTGGCTGCCTGCGGCCACAGGTGCAGGCCCGCATTGGTCTGGGGGTCCTCGACCCAGGCCTGCACCGCGGCGGCGGGCAGCTCGAAGGTCACCGGACCCATGTGCCGGGCCGGAACCGTGGCCTCCGCCCGCCATTCGGTGGAGAAGTCCACATCGGCCTTCAGCGCCCCCGGCTCACCGGCCCACGGAGCGCTGTCGTGCTTGCGGAAGCTCCAGCAGGGGGTGCCGGCCAGTGGCTCGCGGGTGCCGTCACCGGAGCCCTCGATCCAGTCGGCATTGGCGGCGGTGAGCTGATGGAGCTGCACCGCCAGGTCCCGGGAGGGATAGTCCTTGCTGGTGGCATGGAGCACCAGACGGGCGCCGGTGACTATGGCCCCGGCGGGCACGGCGCTCACGTCGAAGCGGAGCACGGAGGTGTACCTCTCACCCCAGCGGTTGATGCCGGCGGTGAGGGTCGGGCTGACGCCATAGTTGACAAAGGCCACCGAGGGTGGCGCGTACATCATGAAGTCCTCGGTGCCTGCATAGCCCTCGAAGCCGTCGCGGAAGGTGGCTTCCACGTCGGCGGCGAGGGCCGACAGCGCGGTGAGAAGCAGGGCGAAGACGAGCGCGACACGCATGGGCATTCTCCTGAAGACAGTCTGCGGCACTCGGACACGATCGTGGGTATGGGTTCGCCGGGGGGAGGGCAGGGGCCTGCAGGGCGCGCCCCGCGGTTCACGGGCTCTGCCCGCCGGCCTCGGCTCGAGTCTGACGAGCCTGTCAACGAATACCGGTAGGGTCACGCAACGGCTGTCCCCCAACGGCCACTATGGAGGCGCTCACACCGCCCGATTCGCCTGGCCGACACGCTCTTGACGCTGCCGGGGGGCCGGGGCACAATTGCCCCAACGCACCAACACGTCCTCGCGGAGCGTCTCATGGCATGGAAACACGGCAAGCGCTGGGTGTACTCCATCACCTATGATGAGGGTTGCCAACTGCTCCTGAAGCACGCTCTCGCCGTGCATCGCCGCTACGCCGTGCCCGGACACGTGGCTCTGCTCGCCGCTCAGATCGGGGTGCCCCGGAACGTGCCCGGCAGCAGTTACGATGGGATGATGATCCTTTCGGCGGAGGAGATCCGGGGGCTGTGTGCGGAGGGATGGGGCGTCTCCTGCCACAGCATGACCCACGCGGCGATCGGTGACGCCAACGCGGACTATGAGGTGGTGCAGGCGCGGCGGGAGCTGCAGCGCGTCCTGGACATGCCGGTAACCATGTTCTGCGTCCCCGGCAGCAATGACGGCTACCCGGCGGCCCGGGACGTGGCCGCGGCCGGGGGCTATGATTCGATCCTCACCATCTACGACGACGTGAACCGGCCGGATGCAGACCTCCTGCGCCTGTGCCGGGTGCCGCTGCACACCCAGTACCCCCCGCCTTTCTACAGCGCCTTCGACCCCTACAAGCGGCTGCACCAGGCCATGGACTGCGGCGGCTGGGTCATCGACTACTGCCACTGCCCCACTCCCGGCAAGCCGATCCACCCGTGGAAAGACTGCACGCTGGAACAGCTTGAGGAGCGCTTTGCCACCGTGCGTCGACTGGGCGGGGACGAGGTGTGGCTGGCCGAGCCCACCGAGGTGGTGGCGTACCTGCGGGGGAGGTAGGCGACCGGGGAACGGCGCCTCACCCCCTGGCCCTTCGGGCCGTCCCCCTCTCCCTTACGCTCGCAGACTGCGCGGGCGACGCGAGGAGGGGGAACGGCGGACGGCAACGACACGACACCTCACCCCCCGGCCCTGCGGGCCTTCCCCCTCTCCCTTATTCCCGCAA
>CAYRFY010000725.1:0-3907 GCA_964423635.1 uncultured Armatimonadia bacterium
CTTGCCCGCGGTGATGAGAGCGGAGATCAGGTCCGCGAGCGCCTTCCGGGCTTCGGGATTGCCCAGGTTGTACAGCCAATTCCCCCCGATCGGCCCCAGGAGCCACTCCCGATGATCGCGGGAGAACACCGTGCCCTCGAATACCCGCTCCGGCTCCAGCCACAGGACGAAGCCCAGTCCCATCTGCTCCAGAGCCGCGCCAACGGGCCTCAGCCCTTCGGGATAGGTGGTCTTGTTGGGCCACCAGTTGCCTACCTGTGCCCCCCAGCCGCTGTTGAACACCGTGGAACCCTCGAGGAACTCGGCATCTCCGTGCCAGCCGGCGTCGATCCAGAACTTGTCCAGCGGGATGCGGTTGTCGATCCACCATTTCGCCTTGGCGATCTGGTCGTCGGCCCTCCTCTCACCCCAGACGGCATCGCACATCGGCACGTGCACCGGTTCGCCGTTGGGTCGAGGACTGTAGTGCCGAAGGATAAGGCGACGCAGCATGTTATGTCCGTGCAGGGCCTCTCCCGTCCAGCCAAGCAGCAGAATGCGAGGCGAGCGGATCTCCTCGCCGGGCAGGAGGCGCAGGTGCGTCCTGCTCATCCCCGCCGTCACCCGCAGCCCGTCTTCGCCCCGCGAGAAACGGGCCGTCCACCCACCTGTCCACCCAATGGCGCCGATGAAGCCCCTCTTTCCCATCATCACATTGAAAAAGGGCAGCGTACCATCGGACGACCGGCCCGCAGCGGGCGCGAGGGTCATCTCCGCACTCGGACCCAGGGCGTCCTCCAGCGGCTGGAAGTCGTCGATCTTGCAGTCGCTGCCCCTGGCATGGCGTAGGATACAGGGCTCCTCGGGCGCGCAGGGGAATCCGCAGTCCAGAGCCTGAATCTCCGATACAATGGGGGTGGGCTCGTCCCCATCGTTGCGCAAATGCAGCACCCACTCCACGGCCGGATAGTCCTCGAAGGCGGTCATCACACAGCGCACGCGCAGGCCGGAGCTCTCATGCGTCAGGGCAACCTCCCGCACCATGCGGCCCTCGGTCTCGCTCACCGGGCCACCGCTCACATCGAAGGGGCAGTCCCCGGCTGGGACGCCATCCACCTTGAACGAGAAGGGCAGGCCGGCCATCCGGCCCTCGCTCACCGGTGATGCATAGTTATCTTCCATCCAGACCTGAACAAGCTCAGTGTCCTGGGGCAGCGGAGCACCGTTCATCGGGAAACCTCGCGAGGTGGAGTTTGCTAAGACGCCGGGTGGTTTCGCCGACGGAGGAGGGATGACCTGCGGAGGGCGAAACGGGAAGGTCCCGCCGCAGAGACAGAGGGAGCGACCGACCACGGGGACGCGAGTTCGCCGGCGAAGGCCCCGGGCCGGGAGGAGCAAGCCCGGTCCCGCGGGGCGGGAGAGTAGCGAACGGCCTGGTTGCGGCTCCGAAACTCACTTCAGACGTCAAGAAGTGCGCCTGCATGGGCATATAGAGATCCGGCCGAGAAGCCGGGGCCGTCGCGAAGATGTCATCCTGGAGCGCCGGCGTCGCAGGCCCGGGCGTCGCGAGCACCGCTTGGCCGAAGGATCTCGCGACATCCCAGGAGATTCCTCGAGCTGCTCTTACCGGGAGCGGACGGCATCATAATGACACTCTCATGCGAATCTGGGCGCTTGCGCCACGCCTCTAGACGACATCATCGGCCACGGCGCCTACCAGCGTGTAGTCCGTTCGCGCCGTCTGCAGGATGCTCCCCGGCACCCATTGGCTCACCGGGCCGAAGGCCACCAGACGGCCAATGAAGCGCTGCCAGCTCACGCCGCCCAGATCCACATTGAGCCAGAAAGACCGCAGCTTGCAGCCGAGGACCTCCGCCGGCCCAATGGTAACCGCCCTGGGGGGCACATTGGACCAATCGCCGCCGTGATGCAGGGAGGTCTGCATGATGGTCATGGGATGCAGGTCCACCAGACGCGCCGAAGCCCGGCAGTATTCCTCGAGGCTTGAGTACTCGGCACCCAGGTGGGCCTCGAAGAAGGCCACATGCCCACACCAGCCGATGCCGCCGTAGCACACGTCGGCGCCGCCCAGGTCCGCGATCTGGCGGCCGTAGTCGGCGATGTTGGCGGAGGAGGGGAAGTGGATCTGCTCGGCCGGGGGGCGCAGCTCGGGGTCAATCCTGGCGTAGAACCGCTGCCACATCGCGCGCTGGAAGGAGCCCGGCCAGTCCGCCGGGGCGCTATTGCCGGCCTCATCGGCGAACTCGTCCATGTTGAAGCTGTGCAGGTGTCCCAGGGGGATGCGCAGGCGGTTGATGATCTCCACCGCCCGGTCGTACTGCGCCATGGGCCCCACCGGAAGGATCATCACGATGCGGCGCCCCGCCTCGGCGGCCAGGCGGATGCGCTCCACCATGTCCAGGGCGAAGGCCAGAAAGAAGCTGTCGGCATCCTCGATCACCCGGATATGGAAGTCCGGATTGGGGTGATCGCAGATATCCGAGCGCCGGATGGCCCGCACCCGGGCGCAGGCCTCCTGATCGCGGAAGGGGATGAAGTCGGCCATGGAAAAGTCAAAGGCCATTGTGTGGTCCTCCCCGGCTCATAGCGAGCCCAGACGCTGAAAGCGCTCCCGGCAGTCGTGACGGAAACGCTCGATGTGATCGGACAGAAACTGCTGAGGGTCCAGGGAGGGGTCGGCGACCAGCGGCGTCAGGTCCATGGCAAAGGTAAGCTGGCTGGCGGCATCGGTGGCCAGAGGGTCGTGGTAGGTGGCATGGGCCCGCCGCCGCCCCACCGCCGCCAGGTCGTAGCGCTTGCCGCCCTCGATCTGCGAGTCGTAGAGGCCCAGGAGGGCGGCGGCGAGGTTCTCGCGTTCTCCCACCGCCAGCGCCACCTTGTCGCCTTCGGCCAGCCAGTCCAGGTCGCGCCAGACCTCGCAGCCCAGGAGCCGCTGCGGCTGAAGCTCCGGAGGCAGCCTGCGCACCGCCGAGAGGGTGCGCAGTGCCACGGCCACATGGGCATCGTGCTTGTCGGCCAGGTTGTGTGTGTAGATGATCCGAGGCGCGGCGGCCTCCAGTAGGGCGAGGAGGTCCTCGGTCGGCGAGGGGTTCGCGGAATCGCGCACTTCCGGACTGGGGTGGTCCAAGAGCGCCACCGCCGCATACTCGCCCAAGACGGCAGCCTTCTTCTGCTCCCGACGACGTGTGAGCAGCATCTGCTCCTCAGACAGCGCCGCGTAGTGCCCCTGGCGCGGACTGCCGGCGCCGTTGGTCACAGTAATGCCCGAAAACCAGCGGTCGGCGCGCCCAAAGCACCGGGCGATGCCGTGGTAGGCCATGATCTCCAGATCGTCCTGGTGGGCGCCGATGGCCAGCTCGGTAGTGCGCATCAACGCCTCCTCGAGGGGCGTGCCGTCGGGGACGAACAACTCCGCAGTGGGCTTGGTCAGATGCAATGGATAGCTCACTCCCGGCCGGTGGTCTTCCACCTCTCCCCGGCCCGAAGCAACGCCCGAAGGAATCGGTCGACCTGTCGGGTCGCTTGCGGGGAGGGGGAAGAACCAAGGGGCCTTGGCCGGAGGGATGCCGTCCGACCGGCGCCAAAGCCGATGTAGGTTGACGATCTGGGTCGGGTGAGTCATCCCGCGGGCTCCCGCTGCGCGGGACGGGCACGAGCGAACTGACACGGTGCGGCTACCGATGTCGGTCGGGTAGTACACCTTGCGGGTCCCGCC
This sequence comes from uncultured Armatimonadia bacterium, assembly GCA_964423635.1. GTDB lineage: Bacteria > Armatimonadota > Zipacnadia > Zipacnadales > JABUFB01 > CAYRFY01. Next base: position 3,716 of record CAYRFY010000725.1, read on the forward strand.
CGGTGGGACCCGCGGGCACGGTGGCTCTCGGCAGTCTATGCCTACGGCCCCGATGGTGCTCGGCCCACGGCGTGCGGGCCTGGAGACTCACATTATGCATGAACACACTGGGGCCGCATTTCGCCATTCACGCGTCAGGAACGGTCGAAGTACTGCCGTTCTCCCCCCTCCTCCCGTCTCCGCCGGCCGTTT
>CAYRFY010000726.1:0-3906 GCA_964423635.1 uncultured Armatimonadia bacterium
AGCTGCTCTTACCGGGAGCGGACGCTCTCAGAATGACATTCCCGGCGAAGGTGGGCTTTCCGGCCGGACCTCTAGACCGTCTCCTCCTCCAGGTCCGAGGCCTCCAGGTCCTCCACCCGCGGCCGCGGCTTTTTCGGCAGCAGCAGGGCGACCATGGCCACGGCGATTCCCATGATGACGATGGAAGTCCAGAAGCTGGCCCGCAGGTTCCACGTATCCGAGATCCACCCGAAGAACACCGGGGTCAGCGCCACGGGCACCGTCACCATGCTGACGAAGGCCATGTTTCGCCGCATCTGCGACTTGGGCGAGCAGCCCAGGACGTAGTTGGGATAGTAGACCCCGAACAGCTCCCCGGCGCCGTTGATCCCGAAGGCCAGCAGGAACCAGTTACCCGTCACCGACAGGATCCATACGACGCTGGCGATGTCCACCAGGGCCGTGACCAGCAAGAGCGCCCGGGGGTTCGTGCGCATCAGGAGCCAGCCAAAGATAAAGCCTGCGATGACCTTGAATGAGAACCTCAGCGCCATCTGGTACCCTACGAGGTCCTCGGCATTTACCCCCACCGCCTCGCGGGTGTACAAACTCATGTTGTTTTGGACCATGTGCCCGCCGTAGACCAGGAGGTACGTGATGCAGGCCACCAGGGCCAGACGGTAGCTGAAGAAGCGCCCAAAGCCCGCGAGCACCGCGGTCTTGAAGGGCTTGCGCTCCACCTCGACCCTGGGCAGGGGAATGACATACAACCGGGCCAATACCGCCGCCAGCGCCATGATCGGGGCGCTGGCCCCAAACAGCATGGCGAAATTCCACGGGTACTCAAACTGCGGCAGCCAGTCCGGCCGCAGGCCGAACAACTCGCCCTTGACGATGATCTGCGAGCCCAGCGAGCCGACTACCGCGAACATCGGCCCCACGCCGTAGGCCAGGGTGAACGCCCGGCCGCGCCGGGACTCCGAGACGCCGCGGCCCAGCACCTCCCAGTTGAAGGTGGCGACCACACCATTGGTGCAGCCCAGAATCGCGCCGTGGGCGACCATCGCCGCGATCCTGAGCCACGTGGGTATCGGCAGCACCAGGGCCACCGCGACCAAGAGCCCCATCACGGCGGTGATGGCGTAGGAAAGCGAGATCGCCGGCCGCAATAGCCGCACCTGCGGCACGAGCCAGGCGATCAGCACCGGGAACACGGCCAGCGCCATGTACGCCGTGCTGGGGAGGTTGGAGATGGTGTCCGAGGCGCCCAGCTTCTCACACAGCGCCGCCTGCACGAAGCCGATGTACAGCACCGGCGCGGCCAGATAGACCAGCGAGACACAGGCGGCGAAGATGGCGCAATTGCGGTTCTGCAGGTTCTCGGCCAGGTGCACCTGCACCGCCGAGTCGGCCTCCTGTGCGACAGGTGACTCCCCCTCTGCACCGGTCTGCGGGACGTCGGGCTCGTGATCGTCCATGGATAGTCCTCCGACAGAGACGCTGGTCGGGCCGGGTGCGGCCTGGCTTGGGCGGTGCGGCTGGAGCCCGGCCTCCGCAAGATCCGGGGCCGGGCTTGCTCCCGGATCGGCCGACGGCCGCCCGAGGCGCCGGGAGCGTGGCCAAAAAGCCCCCCCTATCGCACAATGTCATTCTAAGGGCCATTGCGCCCGCAGGGCGCGGCCCGAAGAAACTCCTATCGCCAGCAGAGATCCTTCGCTATCCCGCTGCGCGGGATCGACGCTCAGGATAACAGACGACCGCTTCCCACATCGCCCGCCCTGCCCCACTCTCTCATTCTGAGGGCCACGGCGCCCGCAGGGCGTCGCCCCACCGCCCTCTCGCCTACCCGCTCACGTGTACGCTCTCGGCTCTCCCCACCACCACCCGGGGGGTGCCGTCGACGAAGTGAACCTCGACATAGTCCTCTTCGGGTTCGACACGGATCGCGATGTCCCCGATCGAGAGGCTCTTTGCCCTGCACAGGGCCACCACCTGAAGCTCACCGTCGGCGCTGTAGCGCACCAGGCAGGTATCGCCTTCCAGCCGCAGGGCGTTTTCCGCCTGACACAGCGCCTCCTGAGGCCATGAGGGCTCAAGCCCCCGGGGATTCTCGGTGTCGGCGCTGACCAGCACGTCCCGGGTCCCGTTGGCCAGGGCCACCTCCACGCAGACATTGGCCTGTGGAAACTCACGGCCGTCTCCGGTGGTAAGCGGCAGCCGGCGGGCCTCGCGCAGGCCGGGCACCGCGCCGTAAGGCGCCGCCACGGAGACGAAGCTCGAGGCCAGCGGCGCCTCGCCGCGACGCCGGATCACAAGCCGCGGGATCCACGCCTCCGAGTACCCGCTGAAGCCCCGTGGCGAGACCCAGGCCTCGGCGGTAGAGACCGCGGCCTCTGCCGTCAGATCGATGTACCGTAGCCCCACCGTCGCCCCCTGGGGCAGATAGCCCAGCTCGTCGATGGCGCTGAAGTCCGCCTGCCACCCCGGGGCGGCCGAGGCGTCGGTTTGGTAATCGCGCATCACCGCTCCGTGACCGTAGTCCTCCCCTGTGGATAGAGACAAGCCCCGCGTCTGCAGGGTAGAAAAGTGGCTGTGCTGGAACTTGGCATGGTCTGAGCCACCGATGACTCGGAAGATGTCCAGAAGGTAGCTGTCCTGCTCGTCGATGTCCACCATCGCGATGGTGCGCTCGTACTGGGCCCCACCGATGAGCGCGGGCGCCGAGGCCCGGATGAGGCCGAAAGCCTCGCCCTCCGCCCACAGCGTGGTCTCCCCGGCCCCCGCCGGCTGGCTCTGGCCGTCCACCACCACCGTATTGTGCGAGACCGTGTGCACATACCAGTTGAACCTCGTCCCCTCCCAGCCGTCGTAGTGCACGGGCGGGTAGCCGAAGTCCGGCATCAGGTCCAGGCCTCGGGAAAACAGCCCCAGGTTCATGCCGTCCGCATGGCCGTGCCCACCGCCGCTGTCGTAGTCCAGCCACGCGCAGCGCTCGTCATCCCCCCGGCCCGAACGCAGGATCGCCAGGTGCCACTGCTGCTTGTTCACCGACCCCACCTGGATCCTCTCACCCTCCGCCCGAATCAGCTCCCCCAGTTCCCGCTGCATCCGCTCGGGGTCGCGGGCGAAGATATCCCGCGGGAGACCGTCGACCTTGCCGCCATTGGCCCGGTAGACCACCTGCGCATAGGCCACATCACCCGTGAGCTCACAAAGGCGCCACAAGAACGAATATCCCGAAGGCGAAAGCGGGCACTCCCAACTGGCCTTGCCCATCGGATTGCCGGCTCCGGGCAGGTCCACGCCCACATAGTCATCGAAACGCAGAGCGAAGGAGCCCGTGTCACCGCTGAGCGGATAGTAATGCTCCAGACACCAGGTGTCGATGTGAAACCGGTAGGTCTTGGCCAAATTGGGCCGACGCTGCAGCAGGGCGGGCAAGAACTCCGGGTCGATGGTGGCGTATTGCTCGAGGAACCCGGCGAGGCTCTGGATCACACCCGCCGAGTAGCCGGCGAGCCCCTTCTCTCCCGTGACCCCGTCCACCGCCGTGGCCTGCTGTACGAGCGCATCGATGGCGCCCAGCACCTCGTCACGGTTCTGAGGCCACCCAAGCACCGTGCGGATGATGGCCAGAGCGATCTCCCGGCGGGGATAGTTCGAGGTGATCTTCCCCGCATTGTGCAGCGTGTCCCACAGGATTCCCTGCTCGATGTGGCGGCACACCGCGGCGGGCGTGGCCTTGGAGGCCCCGATGCCGTGCCGCTCTGCCTGCGCCGTGGCGAACGCGGCCAGCTCCGTGTCGCGGCTCAGAACCGGAAACACCTGGTCGTAGGCCAGGGCGAGCTGACGCACCTCCTCGCAGGCGTCGTGCCAGGTGGAGACGTAGCCCGCGTGCGCCGGCCCCTCGTACATCACCCCCTGAGT
>CAYRFY010000727.1:0-3904 GCA_964423635.1 uncultured Armatimonadia bacterium
TGACGTGAATCGGCGCCTGCCCGGAACCTGCATAATCTGAGTTTCCAGCCCGACTTCGTGCCGTTTGCCGTCTGCCGTTGGTCGTCGTCCCGCCCTGCGGGATCGCCGGCCGGCCGTGGCAGCGACCCGAGGCGAACCTCTTCCCTGGAGTAACCAATGCTCGAGGAACTCAGGGCACGCGTCTGTGAAGCCAACCTCGACCTGCAAAGCTCCGGCCTCGTCCTCCTCACCTGGGGCAATGTGAGCGGCATCGATCGGGACGCGGGCCTCGTGGTCATCAAGCCCAGCGGTGTGAGCTACGCCGAAATGACCCCGGACAGGATGGTTGTCGTCGACCTCGACGGCAAGGTGGCCGAAGGCGACCTACGGCCCTCCTCCGACACTCCCACCCATCTTGTGCTCTACCGCGCCTTCGAGAGCATCGGCGGCGTGGCCCATACGCATTCCACCCATGCCACCGCCTGGGCCCAGGCCAGGCGGCCCCTGCCCTGCTATGGCACCACCCACGCCGACGCCTTCCGCGGCGAGGTGCCGGTCACGGCGGAGCTCAGCCGCGCCGACATCGCCGGCGACTATGAGGCCCGGACCGGTGACGAGATCGTCCGGGCCTTCGGGGCCACCGCACCCGCCCACATGCCGGCGGTGCTCGTGGCCTGCCACGGACCCTTCACGTGGGGGCCCACTCCCGAGGCGGCCGTGGAGAGCTCCATCGTCCTCGAGGAGATCGCACGCACGGCGCTCATGACAGAGCTGCTCTCACCCGCCCCAGTGCCCATCGACAGGCAGCTACTGGACAAGCACTTCCTGCGCAAGCACGGGAGCGCTGCGTACTACGGGCAAGACGGCAGGGGAGAGGCAGGGATGACGGCGGGGAAACGGCGGGAAACGGCGGAAGACGCTGAGCCCGGACAACCATAGCGGAGGTGCTCAACATGGGCCAGAAGACCACGCTGGGCTTGATTGTGGGCAATAGAGGTTTCTTTCCGGATCACCTGTGCGATGAAGGCCGCAAGGAGATGCTCGGGCTTCTGGAGGCTCAAGGGTTCGACGTGGTTGCGCTCACGCCGGAGGACACGCCCTTTGGGTCGGTCGAGACCCGGGAGCAGGCGCGCAAGTGCGCCGAGCTGTTCCGACGCAACGCCGACAGGATCGATGGTATCCTCGTGACGCTCCCGAACTTCGGCGATGAGCGGGGGGTGGCGGACTCTATCCGCATGGCCGACCTGGACGTTCCCGTGCTCATCCACGCCTACCCCGACGATCCGGCGAGGATGTCGCTGGCGGACCGCCGGGACAGCTTCTGCGGCAAGATGTCCGCCTGCAACAACCTCTCCCAGTACGGCATCGACTACTCGCTCACTTCCCTGCACACCGTGGACCCGGCCTCGGACGCCTTCGCCACGGACCTGGACTGGTTCGGGGCCGTCTGCCGCGTGGTGCGGGGGCTCTCCAAGGTCAAGCTCGGGGCCATCGGCGCCCGCCCCACCAACTTCAACACCGTTCGGTTCAGCGAGAAGATACTGGAATCCTACGGCATCTCCGTGGAGACACTGGACCTTTCCGAGGTGCTCGGCCGCATCGGCCGCCTGGACGATGCCGCCGCCGAGGTGCAGGGCAAGCTGCAGCAGGTGCGCGACTATATCCCCACCGGCGCGGCGCCCGAGCAATCGCTGCTCAAGATGGCCAAGCTCGCCCTGGTGATCGATGACTGGACGGCCGAGAACGACATCGTCGCCACAGCGGTGCAGTGCTGGACGGCGCTGGAGGAGTACCTGGGCATTGTGCCCTGTACCGTCATGAGCATGATGAGCGACCGTCTGATGCCCAGTGCCTGCGAAGTGGACATCATGGGAGCCCTCGGCATGTATGCCCTCGTCCTGGCTTCGGGCAAGCCCAGTGCCCTGCTGGACTGGAACAACAACTACGGCGATGATCCCGACAAGTGCGTCTTGTTCCACTGCAGCAATCTGCCCAGGAGCTGCTTCTCCTGCGTGGAGATGGGGGTGCAGGACATCATCGGCGGCACCGTGGGTGTCGAGAACACCTGGGGTACCTGCGTGGGGAAGGTCAAGACCGGTCCCTTCACCTTCGTCCGCGTCTCCACCGATGACCTGGAGGGTGAGGTCGTGGCCTATGTGGGGGAAGGCGAATTCACCGATGACCCGCTGGACACCTTCGGCGGGGCCGGAGTGGCACGGATCGATGACCTGCAGTCGCTCCTTGGCTACATCTGCGAAATGGGCTTCGAGCACCATGTGGCCGTGAACCGGTGTCGCGTCGGCGCTGCGGTGGCCGAGGCCATGGACAAGTACCTGGGCTGGGACGTGTACGCGCACCTGTAGGGTCTCCTGCCGGCTAGCAGGCGGCTGCTTCCGGCGTGGGTCGGCCGGTACAGCCACCTGCGGCATGCTTTGGCCTGCCTCCTCCGGCCTCCACGCAATCACCTGTTCAGGCTGGTGTCATCCGTGAACTCCGTGCTTGCCGCCGTTCCCTTTGCCCTGTGCTCCGCCGTCCTGCCGGCCACATTTCGTGTGGACGTGAACTCCATGCCTCGCGTGGTCTTCACCGGCGACTCCCAGACCTGCGGCCGGGTGGGAGCCTGGGACTATCCGCAGATGCTCTCATGGGAACTGCCGGTCCGTGTCATCAACACCGCGGTCGGGGGCACCAACACCCGCCACCTTCTGGAAGCGACCGCGGGCGGAACGGCCGAGGTCAAGGCGGGCGAGCGCGAGGTACGGGGAACGAAGGTCTCCTGGCACGCCGGACCGTATCCGGGTCAGAAGATCCGTCTGGGGACGCAGGAGTACACCATCGACCGCATCGTTGTGCAAAGCTACCAGGATAGCGCCTCGTCGATCTGGCTCACGCAGCCCGCCCGGGAGGACTTCTCGGGCACCGACTACGCCATCGAGCCGGGCTGGCGAGTGCGTATCGCACAGCAGCGGCCGGAATACGTGTGCCTCATGTACTCGGTCAATGATGTGGGCCTCACGCCGGAGCAGTTCCGGGCCAATGTGCGGCAGATGATCGCCCGCACCAGAGAGCTGGATGCCCTGCCCATCCTGCTCAGCGGCTTCCCCTACATCGACAAGGACCGCGGTGGCTCGCATCCGGGGGCCAACTCGCGGGTCATTGCCCGGCAGCAGGACCTGGCCGCCGTGGCCGCGGAGCAGTCGGTGCCGTTCGGCGATGTGTTTGGCTACCTGCTGGCGATGGACGAGCAGTCCACCTCCGTCTGGGTTGACACGGTGCATCCGACCACGGACGGCTCGCTGCCGGCCATGCTCGCCCTGCGGCACGTCTTCGACGAGCTGGGGGTGGCCGCCAATCCCTACTACGTCCGCGGCTACCGCTGGTCTGGCGACGGGCCTCCCGCGCCTGACCTGGCCCAACTGACGCCCCTGTCCACCAGCCAGCCGGACACCGCCGCCGATGGCTCCGCAGATGACGCGCTCTTCGACCTGGCGGCCGTCGAGGTCCGCGACGAGTACGGTCTGCTGGCCCGGGCCGATGGCAGGTGCGTGCAGAGCGATGTCCCCGTCCTGCTGCAGTTCGGCATCGGCGATCCCGACCTCATCGAGTCGGCCGCCTTGGAGTTCGCCGCATCCTCGCCGACACGCCTGAACGTCTTCGATCGGCAGGCCGGGCAGTGGTTCGCACTGGAGCCCGGCGGCATCCTGAATGCAGCGCGCCTCAAGGCCTGTTGTCACCGGAGGGCATTGTGGGCTCTGATTGCGCCGGAGAGCGGGACGCTGCAGCTCGACTACGTCGCAGCGGTGCTCCGCGGGCGCATGGAGCCCTACGCACCGCAGCCTCGAGTCGGCGCGGTCCGGTGGCCCGGGCCCGAGCTACTCAGTTACGAAGGCGGGGAGGGCAATCTACTGAGCAATGGCAACCTCAC
>CAYRFY010000728.1:0-3898 GCA_964423635.1 uncultured Armatimonadia bacterium
GCGACAGCCCGACCTCGGGCCGCGAGTATCCGTTGATGATCCCCGCCGCCGTGTACCCAACATGCTGATAAGGCGGCTGCACTTCGACGGTGCCTTCGTACTCGATGCGCACCTGGCCGCCTCCTCACTGCCGGTATGTGGCTTACCATGTGTCTGTGCGAGCTTGCGGCTCCAGTCCTGAGCGCCGCCATCGGCCGCGGCTCCGCTATCCGCCCGAGGCTCTGGTGAAAGTGGGCAGTAAGGCCACCAGCAGGCCAAGGATGACAACCGCGACGACGGTGGCCTCGAGGCGCACCGGCGAGAGCCGCCGTCGGGCGATCAGCGATGCCACGAGTGAGACCACCAGTAGCAGCGCCAGCGACGCCGAGGCCAACGTTCCCAGCCCGAGCAGCCTGTTCGTCGTCGCCGCCGACACATACCCCACATGCTGGAACGGCGGCTGCACCTCGATGGTGCCTTCATATTCGATGCGCACTAGCTATCGCCCCCTGCCACACTCTCAGCGGTGCTCATTCCCGGCGCCAACGGCTCGCGCCACGTTTCCCCGCCGGGCGGCAACTCTGCAGCCAGCTTCTCCAGCCCGGCACGGCCGCCGGCCTGGACTTCCCGCCTCCCGGGCATCATCGGGTAGTCGTCCTCTGTCGCCACCACCCCATCCGGCCCCAGCCAGGCGCTCTGGATGGACGTGGCGACGTAGAAAGGATCGTGCTCGCCCGGATCGGAGCTTCGGCCCCGGAAGGAGCAGATCATGTAGTCGCGCCCCAGCTCCGTGGGCCACTTGTCTCTCGCGGCGGGGTCGTAGAAGTACGGCTCTCCCCAGCCATCGCGCTCCCCTCCGAAGCTCCTCTGCCACTCGGCTCCGGAAGGCGTGCGCCCCAACTCCCTGCACAGGGCATCGGTCTGAACGATGAGGCGCTCCATCTCCAAGAGAGTCTTGGCATACGGCGGGGTGAGGGAGGAGGTCCGGTAGAGGGTGCTGGGGTAGCCCGCGTGGGTGAAGCTCCATGCGGCGACGGCCGCAAGCAGACAGGCGGCAACGGAGGCGGGAACCCAGATGCGCGGCAGGCGTCGCTGCCGCCGCGCCACCAACGCGGCCATGAGGGCCACCGAGAGCAGCGCAGCTCCGAGCAGAGCGCCACGCGGTACCTCGATCGACCGGTCGGTGACGAGCCCGGCCGAGACATACCCCACATGCTGGAACGGCGGCTGAGCCTCGATGGTGCCTTCGTACTCGATGCGCATCGCTAACTCCCCCTCGGCTCCGGCGGCAGTCCCGGGCCGACGGCGGTGTCGCTCGCCACGAGCGCGCCACGAGCGGCGACTGACTCAGCAGTACGCCGGTTTGCCGCCCACCAGCCACGGGCTATCGGCCAGCGTCCACATCACCTCGACGATGGCCGCCCTGCCCTGGGCGCAGGTGACCGACGGGGCGTCCAGCCGGCCGGTATTGGCATAGGTCTCGCCCCGACAACCGCCCATGCAGAAGTGACGCGCGAAGCAGTTGCCGCAAGGCGTGGGCCGGCCGGCAAGGGCAGTTTGCCCCCTGACGCGGCCCAGTATGCAAGAAGAACTCCAAATACGGCGAAAACGTTCCTCGGAAACATTCCCCGCCGCCATTTCCGGGCAGGATAGGTTCAAGCACGGGTACACCGTCCCGTCGGCGTCCAGCAAGAAGGTCTGGCATCCTGTGCCACACGACTGCCGGGGGCTACAGCACCGGCAGGTCTGGGCCAGGATCGAGACGTAATCCCGACCCAGGAGGGACTGCAGCTCCGGGCGCTTGGCGACCGCACGGACCACGGAGCGAATCACCTGCACCAGATCCGGCAATTGATACTGACTGCCTCCGGCGATGGCCTTAATCGGGATGAACCGGGCCTCTTTGGCGCCGCTTTGCAGCGCCAGTTCCAGGTACGCCGGGATCTGGTCCACATTGCCGCTGTGGAAGACCATGCTCATGATGCCGTAGGCGCCCTCTTGAGCCAGGCACTTCACGGCGGCCAGCGCCTTGGCGAAGGTACCTTTGCCACGGATGGCCTCGTGGCTCTCGGCCTCGGCGCCGTCGATGGAGACCTGGCACTCGAGCCCGATGGAGGCCGCGCGGCGGGCGAAATCCGGCGTCATCAGCAGGCCGTTGGTGGAGACGATGGGCTTGAGTTCGCGTCGCGCACCCCAGGCCGCCAGCTCCAGGGTTTTCTCGGGCTCCAGCAGGGGCTCTCCGCCGAGCAGGGCCAGCGCCCCTCCGGGGGCGTACTGGCCGCGCAGCTCATCCAGGGCCCGGATCATCTCCGCCGCCGACAGTTCCCGGCCGTCCGCCCGCCGTTCGTGGCCCGAGCCTTCCAGCCCGCCGTCGTCCGCTGTTTGCCGTCCGTGGGGCAGGCTTTCCAGCCTGCCGCCGTTGCCGTGCCGTCCCGCCGTTTCGCCCGCCTTCCCCCTGTTGTAGCAGAAGGTACACGCGAGATTGCAGCGGTTGGTGACATTGATGGTGATGCTCTCGATCCGCTGCTTCGGGGGCCGCAGTCGGCGTCCGCCCACGACCCCGGCACGCTGAAGCGAGGCCAAAAGCCTCGCGGCATCGCGGACGACTTCGGGAGCCGGCCGGTCGCCCGCCACTTCGCTCAACGCCTGGTTCCGACTGCTCCCCGCCGCCAGGGCGTCGATGAACCGCTCCGCCTGGCGGTCGACCACCGTCCAGTAGGGCAGGCCGCCCCAGATGAGCAGGACGCGGTCGCCCCGGCGGTCGCGGAAGTCAGGGGGTAGCGCGGCCAAGACCCATCACACTCCTGTAATGCACCAGCAGCGACACCGAAAGCCACATCGCTCCGGGCAGAGCCAGGGGCATGGCGAGGCCCGCCAGTCCGGGGTAGAGGCCGTAGAGGATGGTGGCCAGGTTCCAGGCCATGTGACCGAGGATCGGCACCGCAAGCGAGCCCGACCAGTATTGAAGCGCCCCCAGCCCCAGGCCCATCAAGAGGAGCACCGGCGTCCGCGGTGAGCCTAGGTGGGCCAGGGCGAAGACCACGGCCGGAACGCTGATGGCCGCCACGGCGGCGAGCCAAACCCTGGAGCCGGGGGGTGAGGCGCCGTCCGGCCGCTCCCCTCCGACGAACCTCATCACCGCCGCCTGCAGCGCTCCCCGGAAGTAGGCCTCCTCGAGGATGGGGATCAGCAGGGTGACCCAGCCCAGGGCCCACGGCAGCCGGGCCTCCTGCGGCAATCCGGCGGCCAGCAGATCGATGCTAGTGGCGCCGGCCCAGATGCCCCCTGCGGCGCCCAGCAGCAGGGCCGAGAACAGAAAGCCGATCAGCCCCGGTCGAGGCCGCAGCACCGTGACAAGCGGCCGGTGCCGACGGATGACCCACCAGGCACCGGCACCGAGCACCAGCGGCGGCAGCAGCCCGCGCAGCAGCCACAGGCTCGTGTCGCTGATCGGCAGGGCCGCGGCCCAGCCGCAGCCGGCCGTCGCCAGGAAGTACGCGCCCAGTACCAGCAGGGCGCTCTCGAGCGCGGTCAGTGACAAAGGCGGCCGGTCAGACTGGGACATCGGCACCCCCGAATTGATGGATAGCTCAGCGCGGCGACCGCTGGACGGCAAGGGTCGCCCGCAGGCGGCGGCACCGAGAACCGCGGTCCCGGGTGAGCTTGCCCGCGGGACAGGGCCCCTGCCTCAAAGGCATGGCGCAATGTCAAGGTTCCCAATCCGGAGGGCTTTCACCTTGGCTCCGGTGTCCGGCCGCGCGGTGGCCCCGTCCTGTGAGCTTGCCCGCACATCGGGCCCCCGGGCGCCGAGGCTCCCCGGGTGCCCTCATAGAGTATGTGCCTCGGCAGGCCGGTGGGTGTTACACTCAGATTATGCAGGTTCCGGGCAGGCGCCGATTCACGTCGCCTCACCCCCCCA